>JAMDCK010000040.1 GCA_023488435.1 Actinomycetota bacterium | reverse complement strand
TGAGCTAATCGCCCGATCCTGTCCGAAGCCGCCTTCGGGTAAGCCGCAAAGACGAACGTCATTCTAACATCAATCCGCCGAAATTCCACAATCAGCGTGCAGGCACTCCGAAAACCTTTGAGTTGTCCGGTATATTCCGTGTGACTACCGCACCTGCACCGATCACGCAATCCGATCCGACATGGATGCCTGGCAGTAGAACCGCGCCTGCACCAACGAGGGTCCTCGTCCCCACAGTAGAGGCGCCGCTCAAAAGAACGCCGGGAGCTATATGCGTATGGGCACCAACACTGACATCGTGAGCTACGACGCACCCTACGTTCAAGATGACGTTCACTCCAACCCGCGCCTGAGCGTTGACCACAACATTCTGCATGACCTGACTGCCTGCGCCAATCGCACTGTATCGACTCACACATGCCGAAGGGTGGATCAGTGTGATGAACTCGAGCTCCTTCACCCATGAGTGCCAGCAGTTCGCCCTTGCCTGAACGTCGCCGATGGCACAGACGGCCTGCTTACAGATGGACGAATCCGGGATTCGAATCACAGGCAATCCAGTTGGGATATGAGGGCCTTCGGCAAAATCGTCTTGGAAGGCTGCAATTGTATACCCAGCAGCAACCACCACATCGGCGACTTCCCTCGAATAGCCCCCTGCGCCGAATATCACAACATCCACGATGCGACTTCCCTTCGCCGTCCGATTTTGGCCTCGATACATTGCACCCAACGATTACCAACTTGCCATACATCCAGATGCCTCGGCAAGGCCGATATGGCTCTTTTGCGCTCGATGGTTCTTGTGAAGCCTTGAGGCTATACTGATTTCGCACCAACCGTCACGACCGGAAGACCTGTAGATCGATGCCCCAAGGACCTCAAGCAGCGCAAAAGTCAGCGTATTTCGGCAGGCGCATATCGCTACTGACGAAGCACGAGAAGCAGCGAGTCATCGCCCCCGTGCTCGAGGCATCGTTGGGCTGCGAGGTTCACACCGTGTCAGATTTCGACACGGATCGACTAGGCACTTTCACCCGAGAAATCGCCCGCGAAGGCACTCAGCTGGAGGTTGCCCGCAAGAAGGCGCGCATCGGGATGGAGATCGCCGACTTGCCTGTCGGTCTGGCCAGCGAGGGATCCTTCGGACCCGATCCGATGGTTGGTCTGATCCCGTGGAACATCGAGTTCGTCCTCTTTCTCGATGACGAACGCGGCCTGGAGATAGTCGGGGTCGCTCAGGGGAAGTCCAACTTCGCCCACCTCGTCATATCGCACCCGGATGAGCTGGAAGAGTTCAAGGCGCGCGTGGGCTTCCCAGCACACCAGCTAGTCGTCAGGCCCGACAGCGAGAGCGACGCTCGCATCCTCAAGGGAATCAGCACCGAACCGGAGCTTTCCAAAGCCCTTCGGTGGGCCTTCTCCTTGTCCTCGGAAGGAAAAGTCCATGTCGAGACCGATCTTCGGGCGCACACCAACCCGACGCGCATGGCCGTAATCAAATCAGCCGCCGAGGACCTTGCGACCAAGCTGGTCACCCCCTGTCCTGCGTGTGCGACGCCCGGCTACGCCGTGACTACTCGCTCTGGGCGTCTCCCCTGCGCCGATTGCGGCGGACTTACCGATGAGCCAAGTACAGAGACACGTACCTGTGCAAAATGCGCATTCGCCGAGACGACCGATCTGCCGAAGGGAAAAATGGCTGATCCCGGTCGGTGCAGACACTGTAACCCGTAGCGAGGCCTGGCTGCCACACGCTCACATCGAAGCGCGAATCGCCCCTATGAGCTGAGAAACACTCGTGGCCGGAGTAGCTGCGATATCCTCCCCGGCCCGGCGATTAATCTCGCACCCCATGGTCGCCGCGTCGACAGTGGGCAACCCGGCGGCCATGAGGGCAGCAACGATTCCGGTCAGCGTATCACCGGTTCCGCCGATAGCCTCTAGCGACGGCACTGAGGGTTCGCTGACTTGCGCGACCACACGGCCTTCTCGGCAGATATGATCTACCGCACCTTTGATGATGAGGGTTCGGGCTGAACCTCCGGACTCCCATGCACGCCCAGCCAGCTGCTTCGGATTGAAATCTTGACCGCCGAAGATGAACTTCGATGAGTAAGCAGGATGCTGTGTGTCAGGGTCAGCGAGAAACCCTATCTCCCCGACATCGGGGGTCATCAACTCGAAGCGCTGGGCTACTCCCGCCGCCTTGGCCGCATACATCCCGCCAGCATCGGCCACCAAGGTCGCCTGGGGGCGGATCTGGTCGATCTGTGAAACGGCATCGAACATCAGCGAGACCAGCGGCTTCATGTAGTGGAAGACCACGATATCGGGTTCTATCCGGGAGATGACTTCAGCGAGCATACCGAATGCCTGGATTGTGCCGTCTCCGCGGCCGATATCCGGGCACAGGAGAACATGGGGAGGCGGAGCCTGGTTGGCCTTGGCCACAATTGCAGCGGTTGCGATGAGGGCAAATGCCCCTTGCATACAGGGGTACTCCCGGTCCGCTATACGAACTCCACCACTTTCGAAGGAGGCGGAGCCAACGATAGGGCTCCCTGAGATGGCAGGATAGGTCGCAACAACAAGGGTCCTCATCATCGCTTGGCCCCGAGTAGATGGCACGCCTCAACGAATGCCGAATCCAGCATCAGGCCACAGATTGTGGCCCCGAGCTCTCGTGGCCGAGGCGCCTGATCTAGCCTCAGTCCGACCAGTTCGATGTTCAGGAATGGAATATCCGGGCAACCACCACCGCTGATGTTGACGATCAAACCATCATCCTTCTTGACGGTGAGCTTCATATTGCCGACTCTAACCATGAGCCAAGAACCGTAGTCGACTGTGGTTGCTACGTTTACGAGCCTCTCACCACCATCTGCGCTCACGGTCCATGCTCGCACCCTCACCTCGCCCGCAATGAGATGCGTTATCCCCTGAGAGATCTCCTCAGCGGGCAACTCGAGTGCAAGGTCGCATCCCACCCTGAGATCGAAGGGTGGTGCAACCATGGCCACTTTCAGCCCGTGATCGATAAGAACCGATTCGGCAGCCATGGCTTCAGCGATCTCGTCGAAAAGCAGGAGCCCGAGTGCTTGACTAGCCTCGCTTGAAGGCGCTGCACCTGTCGAAGCGGATCTCATGCCCTCGTTGCTTTTATGCTATAGCCCTCAGCCGACTCATCGACTGTCACGTCGTAGCCACTGTCTCTCAGCATGGCAACAACGTTGGCTTTAGCTGTACCTGAGTCTGCCAGCACGGTGAGATTATCGGGTCCGGAATCTAGCGCTTTCTTGGTTTCCACCAACGGCATCGGGCACGATAATCCCCTTACATCAACCTCTATCATCGCAATCATCCTCTCGCGATAGCGCCGCTACGCCTGGCCAGAAGCGCAATTGCGGCCAATATGACGACCATCACCCCGATGGCGGGCCACGCAAGCGGGGCAAGTCCCGCCGCACTCGAGGTCAACTGGGCCCAGTGGGCGAAACCTGCACCAGCCAACATGCCGACCACTGCAGTAAAGCCGTCGAAATCACCTTCAGCGCCAACTATGATCTGCCTGAAAGGGCAACCACCGAGCATCATGGCTGCGACCGAAGCAACCGTCATCGCCACAAAATTCCCGAGGATATCCATGTGGGCAACCGGCTGATTCTCAAAACCGAGTCGGAACTGCCCGAGGGCAACGTTGGCGACTGCAGCACCGATTAGTAGACCGGCAACACCGAAAAGCTGATCGTAGCGTCTGACAAGGATCGCATCGCGTATCCCGCCAATTGAGCAAAAACGTGTTCTCTGGGCCACAACGCCTATCAGAAGGCCTGCTACAAGTGCGATGGCGAGCGGAGCACGTCTCCCACCCGGCTGCGGCCTTGCGTTGCTAACCGACTCAGCGCTGGCGAGAACCTCACCGGTGGCAGCGACAACGGAACCTTCGGCTGTGACGATTGCGCCCTTAGGCCTGAGAACATTCGCGATCACACCGTCTTCCTTGACGAAGACCGCAGGCGGAGAGTCTCCGGTTGCGAATGCGCCCTGAGTGGTCTGGGTGGTAAAGGTTGGTCGTGAATCGAATGCGGCTAGGCCGGCAAAGACCAGAAGGATTATCGCAAGTGCGGGAAGTGCCCAACCGAGAACCCCCGAGACTTTCTTGGATCTACCCAACGAGTACCCCCGCTTGAGGATCATGATTCCAACAACAACCCCAGCAACGATCCCAAGGATTCCCCAAATGGCGTTCAGGTCACCACCGGCGAGACGCAACCATGCACGAACAGTGCATCCCAGAAAGATAAGTGCGGAAACCATGAAGATGAAGCCCAAAACGAACCGAAGTAGAGTTCCGCTTCCTCCGCGCGGACGGAATTCCCGTGTCAATGCCGCTGCCGCAACTGCACCTAAGATGATGCCAATGATCTCAGGGCGAATGTAGGCGGTTCCAGCTTGCCCAGTGGCTACACCGGCGAAGAATCCGGTGATATCACGAAGAAAGCATGCAACACATACACCCATGTTCCCCGGATTACCCTGACTGACCAACCACGATGCGACAACGCCGATGAATATGCCCGCTCCGCCCACAAACCAAGCAGTTACCCCAATCCCTGCCTTCCGTCTCATACCCGCCTCCAGATCTGATTCGCTATGCTATTTGTGGTCATTATACATCATATAATTTCGAGTAGAACAACTGTCTTTTTCCTTTCAGAATTCGCAATCCGCTGCAAACAATGTCACAATCGCGTGGCAATAATTCGCAGCACAGTGTGCATCTGAAAGAGGAGCCATGGATCTCATAACCATCATATTGTTCATTATCGGACTGGTCCTTCTCGTCGTTGGCGCAGAGCTATTGGTCCGTGGAGCTGCAAAGCTTGCGTCCCGGCTGGGCATTTCTGCACTAGTCGTTGGATTGACCGTCGTGGCGTTTGGAACCAGCTCCCCCGAGCTTGCGGTCAGTATTCAGGCGGGTCTCGCCGGTCAAGCTGACATAGCCCTCGGAAACGTCGTCGGCAGCAACATATTCAACGTCCTGTTCATTCTGGGTGTTGCCGCACTGATCGTGCCCCTGACCATCTCGCATCAGATTGTCAGACTGGAAATTCCGATCATGATGGCAGTCTCTATGTTGCTATTAGTAGTGGCTTTTGATGGCAAAGTGAGTGTGTTCGATGGGCTAATTCTATTCGCCGGAGTGGTTGCGTACACCGTTTTCGCGATCAAGAGCAGCCCTGCAGACACGCCAGCGACTGAGGAGCAGTACGAGAATGAGTATGGAGTCAAACCGGGGCAGCGATTGAGCATTCTAGACAAGCTTGCGGTCCAGCTTGCCCTCATCGTTGGAGGGCTTACGCTTCTGGTCGTTGGCTCTAATTGGCTTGTCGATGGAGCAGTCGCCTTCGCTCAGCTCCTGGGTGTCAGTGAGCTTGTGATCGGATTGACCATCGTGGCAGCTGGAACCTCACTTCCGGAGGTTGCAACTTCAGTTATCGCTGCCATCCGGAAGGAACGAGACATTGCCGTTGGTAATGTGATCGGGAGCTGCATCTTCAACATCCTGTGCATTCTTGGTCTTGCTTCCTTGGTAACGCCGGGTGGCTTGTCGGTATCCCCTCAGATTCTGGCATTCGACATCCCACTGATGGTGGCAGTATCAATCGCATGTCTGCCGTTGTTCGCATTCAGCCATCAGATCACAAGAGCGAACGGCGCACTCTTCCTAGCTGCATATGTGTCGTATGTCGCCTACCAGATTCTTATGGCCACAAGCCATCCATCACTGCCAGTCTTCGTGCAAACGATGCAGGGCATTATCCTTCCGATTGCCGTCGCGGCCCTTATAGCCATTATGGTAGTCGGCAAGAACCATCCGGCCGGAAGAGGAAATGGCAGTACTGCCTAGGAATTGCTGGCGGCCCTCAAGTCTAACTGAGGGTCAGCGTAGTAAGGCGCGTACCTGTTCGACCATTCCCAGCCCAAGAGATTGGTCAACAAAGTACATCGCCACGACAAGGACGGCAAAGAGCAGAACCACAGCGAGAACCACTGAAAGCAGTTGTCCGAGAATCCTAGCGTACCGCTGGGCCGTTCCCTCGGCCGGTATACCAGCAGCGGATGTATACCGAGCCGGAGCTCCGACATCCACAGTGGTTCTGGCACCGGAGTCAGGCTGCCTGCTAGCCTTTCGGCCACGATCAGTCGGGACGTCCTGATAGTATCCGGCATAGCTGTACGGTCCATAGTGTCCACCATAGTAGCCGTATCCGCCACCCTGCTCCCCTTGCTGAAGACCCCAGACCACAGAGCCAAGAATCCGCGCGCCTACCATCTCCAATAGCTCGCGGCCTTTGGTTGCAGTTTCACGGGTCGAAGAGCCCGCTTTAGTCACCATCAGAACACCGTCTACCCATCGGGCGACTGCACTGGGGTCTGCTACGGCAAGCAGTGGCGGGGCATCCAATATCACCCAATCAGCCCACTCCTCCAGGCTCTCGATGAGCTCCTTCATCTTGTTGGATCCAAGGAGTTCACTGGGATTAGGAGGCATCTTTCCGCTTGTCATAACTAGAAGTCTCTCGTCACCCGGACGCTGCAAGGCGGCCTTCATGGTCTGCGAGCCGCGGAGCACGTCGGACAGGCCGATTATGTTTTGAATGCCAAAGAACGTCTCTGTGGTTGGCCTTCGAAAGTCGCAGCTAACTAGAACAACCCGTTTGCCTGCCTGCGCCAACGAGGCTGCAAGATTGGCTGCGACTGTGGACTTGCCTTCAGCTGGTGCAGCACTGGTGATCAGTAGAGTCTTGATGTTGTGCGGTGGCTTGTCGGTATCCCCTCAGATTCTGGCATTCGACATCCCACTGATGGTGGCAGTATCAATCGCATGTCTGCCGTTGTTCGCATTCAGCCATCAGATCACAAGAGCGAACGGCGCACTCTTCCTAGCTGCATATGTGTCGTATGTCGCCTACCAGATTCTTATGGCCACAAGCCATCCATCACTGCCAGTCTTCGTGCAAACGATGCAGGGCATTATCCTTCCGATTGCCGTCGCGGCCCTTATAGCCATTATGGTAGTCGGCAAGAACCATCCGGCCGGAAGAGGAAATGGCAGTACTGCCTAGGAATTGCTGGCGGCCCTCAAGTCTAACTGAGGGTCAGCGTAGTAAGGCGCGTACCTGTTCGACCATTCCCAGCCCAAGAGATTGGTCAACAAAGTACATCGCCACGACAAGGACGGCAAAGAGCAGAACCACAGCGAGAACCACTGAAAGCAGTTGTCCGAGAATCCTAGCGTACCGCTGGGCCGTTCCCTCGGCCGGTATACCAGCAGCGGATGTATACCGAGCCGGAGCTCCGACATCCACAGTGGTTCTGGCACCGGAGTCAGGCTGCCTGCTAGCCTTTCGGCCACGATCAGTCGGGACGTCCTGATAGTATCCGGCATAGCTGTACGGTCCATAGTGTCCACCATAGTAGCCGTATCCGCCACCCTGCTCCCCTTGCTGAAGACCCCAGACCACAGAGCCAAGAATCCGCGCGCCTACCATCTCCAATAGCTCGCGGCCTTTGGTTGCAGTTTCACGGGTCGAAGAGCCCGCTTTAGTCACCATCAGAACACCGTCTACCCATCGGGCGACTGCACTGGGGTCTGCTACGGCAAGCAGTGGCGGGGCATCCAATATCACCCAATCAGCCCACTCCTCCAGGCTCTCGATGAGCTCCTTCATCTTGTTGGATCCAAGGAGTTCACTGGGATTAGGAGGCATCTTTCCGCTTGTCATAACTAGAAGTCTCTCGTCACCCGGACGCTGCAAGGCGGCCTTCATGGTCTGCGAGCCGCGGAGCACGTCGGACAGGCCGATTATGTTTTGAATGCCAAAGAACGTCTCTGTGGTTGGCCTTCGAAAGTCGCAGCTAACTAGAACAACCCGTTTGCCTGCCTGCGCCAACGAGGCTGCAAGATTGGCTGCGACTGTGGACTTGCCTTCAGCTGGTGCAGCACTGGTGATCAGTAGAGTCTTGATGTTGTGCTCAAAGTTGATGAAGTCCAACGAGTTTCTGAGGACGCGATATGCCTCGGCAGCAGGTGATCCGGGGTTCTCAATAATCGTGAGTTTCCGCTTTTCGTCTTTTTCCAACTTCTCGAGAGGTATCAGCCCAAGGACAGGTGCACCAAGAGCTCCCTCGACTTCCTCTGTCGACTTGAGTGTGTTATCCAGATACTCATTGAGAAGCGCCAACCCAATCCCAAGGACCAGACCAAGAGACAATCCAAGCAACGCATTGCGAAGCGGGTTCGGTGAAACGGGCTGAGGATTGTATACCGCCTCACTAACAATACGGGCAGCACCTGTTTCAAGTTGCTCCTGGATGAGGAGAGTCTCTCGCTTCTCCGCAAGTGTAGTGTAGGCACCGATAGCTATCTGAAGTTCGGCGGCCAATTCTTCTTGTCTGCCCTCAGCCTGGATTCGCCTGCCGAGGGTGAGTATCCTGTCCTCAGCCTCGGTGAGTCGAGCATCGACCTCGTCAGCAGCTGCAGCGATACTCTCCCGCCTGTGATCACGGGACCAGACAACGAACTCATCGGCGAGCCTATTGGCTATGTCGGCAGCCATCCGAGGATCCGTGTACCTTACGCTGACCTGAATGATGTTGGTCTGACCGACGGTAGAAACTGTCACGTTCTGAGCAAGGGCATCAGCCGTCATACCAAGACTCAGGGCCCGAATCGTATTCTCCAGCAGGGGTCTCATCTGAAGTAGTTGGACCTGTGTCTGCATCCCTCGCTCTGGTTGCCCCGTGAACTCGGTAATGGCTGTGCCCAGAAGAGCTGCTCCCGCATCTCTGTCGGTAATGAGAACCCGTGTTTCCCCTACGAATTGAGGGGCCTGAATAAAGCTGACCGCCAAGGCGGTAACCAGTGCAATTATAGCAACCCGCACAATCACGGACCTGCGGGATTTTATGATCTTTAGGTAGTCCCTAAGTTCCACTGATTGATTACTTCAGCTCGAACCGAGTGATGAACCAGTACTTCCGTCCACTGTCATCCTTCGAGACAAGAACGAAGCGAGCAGGCTTGCGGTCAAGAGAGCCGCCGAGTAGCGTAACGTGGACTGTCGCTGTGCCCGATCCTCGCGTGACGCCGTCTACTCGTGCAGTTGTGAACCCCCCTTGAAGCAGACCCCTATTGATGAGGTCCTGGTTTGCAGCAGTTTCTTGCTGTTGAGAAATGGTACGGACGACGCCAGAATCGATGGTCCGCGGGCGCGGTGTCGATTCAGCACCCCCGGCTGCAGCAATGCTGAGAAAATACCACAGTCCGTCGGTGCGGCCAAGAACCATCGTGCCTGACAATGAGCCGCCAGCACGGTATCTGACTGTAACAGGGACGGTAGCCCTGTTTGGACCGATTGCTGCAGATCCGAGAGCGAGTGCTGTGATATCACCGTTCACCAGTCGATTGATTTGAGACTGAGACTGTAGTTGTTCTCTGTACATAGCCGCTTGGGCGGTGCTGATTGGGAATACGACGGCAGCTTCGGCATCCCGATCTGCGGGAGGAGCGGCTGGTGCAGATGGGGGTGCCGGAGTGGGATCAGGCGTCGGGGTGGGATCCATGGACACCGGTGGGGTCGCTTCATCAGAAGGCGTAGGGGTGGTTTCATCCGCTGGTGGAACTGGTTCCGGTTGCGGCGCAGGGGTAACAGGCGCTTCAGCGACAGGTTGGTCGGCAATTCCGAGAATCCTTGCCACCTCAGAGACGCCACCTACCCATGTGACAGCCAGAGCCAACGCGACCACGGAGAGCAGCACTAAAGCCAGCCCGATGACCACTCCTTTTCTTGACCCTGTTCCTGACGCTCTTGACTCTTCCATCATCCGCTCCCTCAAGCCAGCATATCACCTGATGATTATCGTGCATGAAACCAAATAATGCCAGACTGTCTTCATCGCAACGGCGTAGGCGGCAACATTCCGATCAATGTATTCCAAGTTGTAACACCTATGGCACCCGTGCCGCCGACTACGAACGAGTGATTGATCGCGAAATCAAAGGACCGAAGATAGTCTCCCACCTGAGTGGAGAGGAAATTGGGCTGGGTGAGCAACAGGGGGCCGCCATGGGCGCCGGACAGGGCAGCGCTTGCCAAGGCATCGGGGAAGGTGGCCCCCGATGCGATCGATAGGTTCCGGGGCTGGGTCCAGCCGGCGGCGACTGAGTCCTCGGCGATAATCAATGATGTCTCGAATCGATTTATCCCTGCAGCACGACTCATCGATCCGCCAGCTGCGAACAAGGCCGCGTCGGCCGCGCTAGCGCTGACCGCACCTACCCCACCTGCAACGTAGACATCCATCCTTCCGCCAACGGGTCTTAGAGACCTGATCGCCTCAGCGCTGGCTGGGTGAAGTGCTGCGCGTGGAGTGAGGATAATCGGAGTTCTGGTGAGAAATGCCGGGCCAGACAGCGACAGGGCATCAGGGAAGGTCTCACCCGATGCAAGGAATATCGTTCGCGGCCTCACGCCGGTAACCTGGCGGACCTTGTGTGCTACCTCGGCTGCGGTGGCATAGCGATTAGCGCCATGAATGCGCTCTATGACGAGTTGTGGAAATCTTGCTCGAAGGGCTGTGACGACTGCGGGAGATACCGGGCCACTACCCCCGATAATGTATACCTTTGTTACTCTGAGACGGGCAAGTTCGTTGGCGGTGGCAACCGGCAAAATCGACGGCTCTGTCAGTAGAACTGGTGCGTTCAGTGCGCCGGCCAACGATGCAGCCGCCAAGCCATCGGGAAAATCCCTACCAGAAGTCAACAAAGCGGTGCGGGAGCCCGCGGGATATGCGCGCCTCGAAAGCTCGGCGGCAGTCGCAAACCTGTCAGCACCCGCAACTCGTGTGGCCGACGGTGGTGCCGGTACTGGGTCGATATCGACAGTGATGTCCGCTCGACCATATCCATTGAAGCGCAATACCTCAAGATGCCAAACTTGTGAAGTCCCGGCGGGAGTATCAAGGATGATGCTCTCGTTGGAAGTTGGTCCATTGCTGAATTCTTGGGGTACGACGGTGAGAGGCCGAAGACTCGTAGTGCCAGGAGCGTAGAGATAGAGATCGAAATCGCTATCCGAGGGTCCTGCTAGACCAATCTCGACCCTCCTGTTCGCAGGCAATGTGATTCTGAATACCTTGTTGGCTCCCCATACGTTGGGGATGTCGGTCGAAATCGTACTGGGGGCTGGTAGGGGGAGAGCAGAGGGAATGTCGACCCTAGCATTGGCGGTCGCCGGAAGCAGATTCCATTTCAGCCGATAGTCTCCCGCACCAGCGAATGCATTCACTTCGATGAAGTATGTTCCTCCCAAGCCTGAGGGGATGTCATACGCGATCTTTTTGGGATATCCACCCTCCGTGGCGTGGGCGACTGCGATCGCATCGGGAAGCATGGTCAGACCTGGAGAGTAAAGATAAAGGTCGAACACAGCGTTGCTACCTGGACCGGGCGTCAGTTCAAGTTCGAGGCGTTGACCTGGCGTAACTTCAATCCTATAGAGATCGAATCCACCAGCAACCAGAGTGCCGCTTGCGGGAGATGGTGGCAGGGGGGTCGCAGCGGTAGAGTCCAGCGCCAGACCCGAAACATTGGGTGCCAGGGTTGCAGTGTGCTCAGTTTGACCGAGCCCTTTGAGTAGTACCGGATTCACTGTGGTGGGTGATGGCGTGTATGCGTGGAGTGGTGTGGTGGAAATGAGTAGAGCGGAAATAGCGACAATAAGTAACCTTGACTTGTGAATTCTCATATTTGACTCCCGTGGCCCCTTGATTCCGTTAATAGGAACTATACCACAAAACAAACTCCATCTAACGATATGCCTCCAGTTTGGCGAGCCAACGCTGATACTCATCTGGACTAAGATCAGTATCTACTTCGCTATGGGGTATACCGACGATGCCTAGTGTCCTTGCGACTTCCCTCCCCAGCCCCTCAATAATTGGAACCCTGTCTGCAGCCTCAAGATACTCCACACCTTTGAGCATGGCAGTGATTTGCTGAGCGTCCAGAGGCATAGGGCCTTGCGGGAATGTGAACATCTGCTCGCCATCGAACACATCGATCTGGGTCGTGAGGTGAACTGTCAGTTTCCCTTCGGCGGTCAGCGCCCCTAGGTCCTGAGAATCAAGCACTACATGCGCAGGGTGGGGCGAGTCCGACGAAATACTCTCGGCTAGCCCGGCCGGTCCCTCGAACGGATAGACATCCCGCAAGAGATTGAGTCCTGTACCCGGGATGGTCACGGTGGACATGGGGTCTAGGCTCTGAATCTCCATGGTTCCGCTCTGGAATTGATGGCGATCTATGGTTCTTGGGAGAACAATATCGTCCTCTCCGGGCAAGGCCAGGATCAGCAAAACATCCGATTCTGCGGGCTCATTGGCGATTCGTCCGCCGAGGATGGTGACGGCTACCCCAGCACCAACAATCAGGACTACAGCGATCGTCGCCCCCATGTGAAGCCAGTTGGTCTTTTTTGAAGGACCTCGCACCATCTACACCTGTTCCAATGGTGGGCCCGGCAGGATTCGAACCTGCAACCAAGGGATTATGAGTCCCCTGCTCCACCATTGAGCTACGGGCCCGTGTGTTGGTCATTACCGGTGTTCAAGCCTGGACATTATACCAGCACTCCAAAGGGTATTCCGAGTGAACTCACAAGCTCTGAACAGTGGGTTCGCTGTCGACATCACCCATGAGAGATTTTCACTTTGGTGGTTGATACGCCGCGGATGGTTACCGTATAATCCACATTCGTTCGATTGGTATTCCTCGGTAGCTCAATGGTAGAGCATCCGGCTGTTAACCGGAGGGTTGTAGGTTCGAATCCTACCCGGGGAGCCACACCATCGGACTTCATCGCTCATGTCGAGAGCAACATCGTACCGACGTTTACTCCAAGTAGTCCTTGAGTTTGTTCGATCTACTCGGATGCCGGAGCTTGCACAAGGTCTTCGACTCAATCTGTCTGATTCGTTCCCTAGTGACGCTGAACTCGCGACCAACCTCTTCAAGGGTGCGCGGGTGTCCGTCGAGCAAGCCGAAGCGCAGTTCGATGACTTTGCGCTCGCGCTCCGATAGTCCATCGAGTACTCGTGAAAGCTGCTCCTGTAGCATCGTAAAACTTGCAGCGTCAGGGGGAACAACAGCCTCTCTGTCCTCGACGAAGTCGCCGAGCTGACTGTCCTGCTCCTCTCCAATAGGCGTCTCGAGGGAAACCGGCTCCTGGCTGATCTTCAATATCTCACGGACGCGCTCGGGCGGCATATCCATCTGAAGGCCGATCTCCTCAGGGGTGGGTTCGCGCTCAAGCTCTTGCAGGAGACCTCTCTGTACACGGATCAACTTGTTGATGGTTTCGACCATGTGTACGGGAATCCGAATAGTCCGAGCCTGATCAGCGATCGCCCGAGTGATGGCCTGACGAATCCACCAAGTGGCATATGTGGAGAACTTGAATCCCTTCGTATAGTCGAATTTCTCTACAGCACGGATAAGTCCAAGGTTTCCTTCTTGAATTAGGTCGAGGAAGAGCATTCCGCGCCCGACATATCTCTTTGCGATTGAGACAACCAATCTTAGGTTGGCCTCAACAAGCTGCTGTTTAGCATTGATCCCAACCTGCTCAATTCGACGAAGGCGCCTAAGTTCTGCCCGGTTGAGTTGTGTACCTGACTCTTCGGCGGCATCGAGATTGGCCGTAGCCTCGAGGCCAGCCTCGATCTTCATTGCAAGATCAATCTCCTGAGCGGCAGTGAGCAGCGGAACCTTGCCGATCTCTTTCAAGTACATCCTGACGGGATCACCAGTCACAGGAGGTAGTGGCGCGTTGTCCGAACGCCGCTTAGCCTTGCCCTTACCAGCCTTTGTCGGCTTCAGAACAGGGATGCTGATGTGTTCTTTTTCTTCTAGGGTGAGATCATCGTCCCCCGAGTCATGGTCATGAATCAGTGAGCCATCCGGGACAACATCAGGTGAATCTTCTCCGACATCGATTCCGAGAGCCATGAAGTGGGCATAGACCTGGTCTTGCTGTTCGGGGCTAAGGTCCAAGTCCGCCAGCCTATCGATTATCAAATCTGGCTCAAGGCTACCCTTCGCCTTTCCTGCTTTGGCGAGAGCCGCCACCTCAGGACGAGATAGCAAGTCATTATCTGGTGAGTCCTCTTTCTTTGCGCGAGTGCGCTTAACCGACTTCTTGGGCTCCGCAGTTAGAGGTGCAGCAGTGTCGGTGAAACTCCCTTTGGCTTTGCGGGACTTCTTTGATTCGGTCACTCTGGCCTCATTCTTTCCGGTCGGATTCCAGATACTCTTCTGTGCGCAATCTCTCGTATTCCTTCTGCAACGCAGTGATCTCTACGAACAAATCGTCAATTAGCTGTCTGTGCTTTAGCGAATCCAAGGTTCGCATCTTTGCCTGCATCTCAATAATTTGACGTTCGAGATCGAATTCCTTGAGTCGTGTCAAAAGCTGCTCATGGGCGCTCACAGGATTCTCATGAATTTCGGACATCACAATCGCTTCCGCGGCGAACGCCGTGAGCATCGGATCTACGGCGGATAACCGAGGGGCAAGGTCTTGGGCGCTCTCATCTCCAGAATCCAAGATTATATCAATTAATGCCGCTGCCCGCGAGTCGATGAGTCGAATAGTCCCCAAAGAATCTCGAGTGCACTCGCGAAGCTCTGGGTGACGGATAAGAAGTCCGACCAACTCTTGCTCCGCCAGTGTCTGAACACTAGGGGGACCAGACTCTATGGGTGAAGAATGTGATGCCTCATCTGCGGTATGCGAAGGGGCAGTATATGCGGGCTTTGCCCTACTGACCGCGCTATCTATAGTGACATACTTGGTCTGCAGTCTATCTGCAACATAGTTCATGTAATCCTGAGCAAGCAAAGAGCCCTTGATGGTGGCAAGCACCGAGGCGACCTCCGAGAGCGCAGCAGACCTTCCCGCAGGTGTAGTGGTGTCGTTGGACGCAAGGCGTCGATCGATGACGAACTGAATCAAGGGAGGGGCCTCAGCTAGAAGGGCGCGCATGGCCTCGGGACCCGCGGCGGAGACATAATCTGCGGGATCCTTTCCCTCAGGGACAGTTGCAACGCCGAATTGAACCGGTTGGCGTCCATCCTGGGGAGCCGTCGTCAAATGAATGAACTCCATCGCTTTTTCGGCGGCTCGAAGACCGGCTTCGTCTGCGTCAAATAGAAACACGATTTTGCTGGCGAATCGGGAAATCAGTTTGATGTGTGGCTGAGTCAGTGCGGTCCCCAAAGTACCGACCACATTGGTCAGCCCCGCGATGTGCATCGCTATCACATCGGTATAACCCTCCACAATGATGGCTGTGTCCTCTTGCACCATTGGGCTCTTGGCCTTCTCTATGCCGTACAGATGTCGTGATTTGTGGAAAGCCACTGTCTCCCCGGTGTTGACGTACTTTGGATGGTCGTCGCCCAAGGACCTAGCACCGAAAGCAACCACTTTTCCAGCCAAGTCCCTGATCGGGAAGATCACCCTCTGCCAGAAACGGTCTCTTACAGAGCCAGCCTCTGATCGAACAGCAAGGTTAGCTAGGATGAGTTCATCATGGGTGAACCCTTGAGCTCGCAAGTGGTCTCGCAATGAAGTACGCCCTGCCGCCCAACCGATCTGAAAGCACTTGGCGATTTCTATGCCGAACCCGCGGCCAGCAAGGTACTTCCGGGCGGCAGCTGCATCAGAGTCTGCAGAAGTGAGCAGTGTTTGATGGTAGAAGGTTGCGGCTGCAGCATTGGCGGCTAGAATCCGACCGCGAGGACCTTTGGCGAATCCAGCGTCGGTCTCTGTCAGAGTGATGTTGGCTCTGTCGGCAAGGAACCTGACGGCTTCAGGAAACTCCAGAGTGTCTCTTCTGATAACGAATCCAAAGACGTCTCCCCCGGCACCGCAGCCAAAACAGTGCCACAGTCCCGTAGTTTGATCCACTTTGAACGAAGGGGTTTTCTCGGAGTGGAATGGGCAATTTCCCCAGTGGAGTCGGCCTTTGCGCTTCAAAACGACAGATTCAGAGATCAGGCTCACCACATCGGTGGCATCCCGGACCGTCGCAATGTCTTCGTCGGATATGCGACCCATTGGGTCATCTCCTTTGCTGGCGGGCCGGGGCACATCTCGCGACAAAGTGCCGCGACAAACGTGGGGACCCAACACAATCTAGGGCTCCCGGCTGCTGGATGCAACCGGGAGCCACTAGAAATCGTTCAACGTACGCCGAGTGCCTGGACTAGACTACTGCAGGATGCCGCCACCCATGGAGATGAAAAGCGGCACGAATACCAAACTGACGATTGCCATGAGCTTGATGAGGATGTTCATAGAGGGTCCACTGGTGTCCTTGAAGGGATCACCGACGGTATCTCCAACCACGGCGGCTTTGTGAGCCTCAGAGCCCTTGCCACCATGCTGACCGCCCTCGATGTACTTCTTGGCATTGTCCCAAGCACCTCCGGCGTTAGCCATGAAGATAGCGAGGAGGAAGCCGGTGACCAGCGAACCGGCCAGCAATCCGGTCAGCATGTCGACGCTTAATGCGCCGACAACAAGCGGTGCAGCAACTGCGATGACACCGGGTACAACCATCTCGCGCAGGGATGCCTTGGTCGAAATGTCTACGCAAGCTGCGTAGTCCGGACGACCGGTTCCCTCCATGATGCCGGGGATCTCACGGAACTGACGGCGAACTTCAGCAATCATCGAGAACGCCGCACGTCCAACAGCACCCATGGTCAGCGCACCGAAGAGGAACGGCAGCATACCGCCGATGAACAGTCCTACGATGACGAAGGGGTTGTCGAGTCCCATGTTCAGCTCAATGCCTGCAGCGGCGAGCTGGGTGCGGAAAGCAACGAACAAAGCAAGCGCCGTGAGTCCCGCCGATCCGATCGCGAAGCCCTTCGCGATAGCGGCAGTGGTGTTGCCCACGCTGTCCAGACCGTCCGTGATCTTGCGGATGGGAGCACCCATCTTGGCCATTTCGGCGATTCCACCGGCGTTGTCAGCGACAGGGCCGTAGGCGTCGACGCCGACAGTGATTGCGATGATCGAAAGCATTCCCAGGGCTGCGAGACCGATACCGTAGATTCCGCCGCCAACAACTACTCCAGCAACCTCGGCGCCGGGGTATGCAGCGTTTCCAGCGACGAATGAGATCAGGATGGCTGCCGAGACGACCAGGATCGGTGCGACAGTCGACATCATGCCCGTACCGATACCCGAGATGATGTTGGTGGCGGTCCCTGTCTCAGATGCCTTTGCGATAGCCTTAGTGGGAGCGAAATGATCGGAGCAGAAGTACTCGGTGATCTTGCCGATGGCGATTCCAGCTACCAAGCCAGCGAGAACCGCACCGAAGAACCAGAAACGGGCAGGGTCAGAGCCCTCACGGGTGGACCAGTGCCAGAACAGGTAACCCATGACTCCGATCTGGAGGGTCGCCGCTACGTATGTGCCCATATTGAGGGCACTGTGGAGGTTCGCACCTTCCTTCACTCTCACTGCGAAGAGTCCAATCACCGAAGTGACGATACCGAAAGCAGCGATGAGGATCGGCGCAAGCGCACCGTACATGAAGTCGATAGAGGTGAAACCGTACGTGATTCCCCATAGCGATATCGCAAGAACGACCGGGGCGATGATCGAACCAACGAACGACTCGAACAGGTCAGCACCCATGCCTGCAACATCTCCGACGTTGTCTCCGACGTTGTCAGCGATGACAGCGGGGTTGCGTGGATCATCTTCGGGGATTCCAGCTTCAACCTTGCCTACCAGGTCAGCACCGACGTCAGCGGCCTTCGTGTAAATTCCGCCACCGACACGTGCAAAGAGCGCGATTGAGCTTGCGCCCATTGCGAATCCATTGACTACCTCAGGCTGAGGCTCTGAGCCGCCGAGGATCAAGAAGAGGATCCAGAGACTGACACCACCGAGGCCGAAGGACGCCACTGTCAGACCCATGGTCAAGCCAGAGCGGAACGCAACCTGCAACGCCTTGTGGACGCCTACGGTAGCCGCCTGGGCGGTTCTGCAGTTAGCACGAGTCGCCACGTACATGCCGATGTATCCGGCGGCGGCTGACAGAAAGGCTCCTGTGAGGAATGCTAGGGCCGTAAGGGGTGGCATCGCGGGCACGATAACGATGATGATGGCCACGATGACGGCGAAGATCGCGAGAACCCGGTACTCCCGTAGAAGGAAGGCAAGGGCACCCTCTTGTGTCGCCTTGGAGATCTCCTGCATCTTCTCGTTACCTGGATCCTGCTTGAGCACCCATGATGCGAGAAACAGGGCGACCGCAATGCCGAAAAGTGCGGCACCGGGCGCTAGCCAACCAATCCATGCTTCCATTTAGATGGATCTCCTTCCCCAACAACGACGTGGATTACATTGGGAGTGATTCTATTGGAACATCAACGGTTGGGCAACACCGTTCGGACCGACCCGATCTAAAACATCCAGCTTCGCGGCATGAAGATCGTTTCAAACTGCCGCAAGGCGAAGCGATCGGTCATACCTGAGACATAATCGACTACAGCCTGAGGGAGATCCTCCGGATTCACTGGACGATGTTCGGCAGGTAGCGCCTCTGGGTTCTGCATGTAGTGCCCAAAGAGCGATTTAACGATGCCGTGGGCCTTCGGTTCCTCGACCTTGGCAACGCTGGAGAAGTACACGTTGTCGAACAGCCAATGCCTCAGCTCGAGCATCGCTTCCCAGACTAGCGGCGTCATGGTGATTTCCGAGGCACCGTCACTTGCATCCATCAGGGCATTCACCAGGGTAGTGATCCGAGTGTCGTGTCTATGGCCGAGCACTTCAGTCAGGTGAGCCGGCAGATCACTTTCATCGATCACATTGCCTCGGATAGCATCGTCGATATCGTGGTTGATGTAAGCGATTCGATCCGCGATAGCCACTATCTGCCCTTCCATGGTGGATGCTTTGAGGGAACCGCTATGGTTGGCGATCCCGTCTCGGACCTCCCAGGTCAGATTGAGTCCCTTGCCGCCGAACTCAAGGTGCTCTACTACGCGCAGCGACTGGAAATTGTGCCTGAAGCTCCGTGGTGCGCCGGGAAATTCTGGACCGAGGGCGTGCAGGCACTCGGTCAGGGCATCCTCGCCGATGTGCCCGAACGGCGTGTGCCCCAGATCGTGGGCAAGAGCAACCGCCTCTGCGAGGTCCTCGTTCAAGCGTAAAGCGCGGGCAATGGAGCGGGATATCTGCGCAACCTCGAGTGTGTGGGTTAAGCGAGTGCGATAGTGGTCCCCCTCGGGCGAGAGGAAGACCTGCGTCTTGTGCGAGAGTCTCCTGAATGCTTTGCAGTGAAGGATCCTATCGCGGTCGCGCTGGAACTCGGTTCTATACAGATCCGGTGAAGCCTCTACTGCGCGACCCTTCGTCTCGGAGGATAAAGTGGCATGAACCTGCAAGCGCAGGCGTTCTTCGGACTCGTACTGTTCTCTTGTGATCAAGCTCATCGGCCGAAGCCTACCTCACTACTATCGCAACCGAGAGGAACACAACGGCTCCCCAGACCCACGGATATCGCCAACCCATCCTTCGCGCCAACCATACGCCGAGAGATGCAGGGAACACTGCCAGCAATGCGAGCAGGGCAAAGTGCGGCGCGCCTTCGGCGACCAATGCCACCATCTCGCTCAAACGGACCCCGTAACCTGCGGAGTATATGGCCGCTGCGGAGCGGTAAAGCGCCGCGACCGTCACTCCAAGCGCAGCCGCGACGGCGACATCAGTCAAGAACTTGCGGTGCGTGCGCGAATGCACCTGAATCAGGGGTGAACCTGGCTCTTGGAATAGCTTGGTCCTACTCATTCTGGCTCCGCACCCACTCGTTATTCGGCTGCCAAAAGGCAGTCTCTGTGCCCTACTGATTATCAGTTGTCAGAAGAACGCGCTTTATCGGAAAGCCGTGCCTGAGCAGCGGCTAGGCGAGCCAATGGAATGCGATACGGAGAGCATGACACATAGTCCAATCCGAGGCCATAGAAGACGTGGACGCTCTTCGGGTCACCGCCATGCTCACCGCATACGCCGATCTTGATCTGGGGATTGACGGCCCGGCCTCCCTCACAGCCCATCTCGACCAGGCGTGCTACGCCCTCGTCGACAGTCTCGAACGGGTTGGTCGGAAGAACCTTGCGATCGAGGTACTTGGGCAGGAACTTCGATTCGATGTCATCACGCGAGAATCCGAAAGCTGTTTGCGTCAGATCATTGGTGCCGAAGGAGAAGAAGTCGGCATGTTTGCCGATCTCCTGAGACATCACAGCAGCGCGGGGTAGCTCGATCATGGTGCCGATCGGGATGTCGACAGCTACTCCGAACTCAGCGCTCACCTTATCGATCACCGCGACGGTCTCCTGGCGAAGGATTGACAGCTCTGCCTCGAGAGATACCAGCGGTATCATGATCTCAGGGCGCGGATCCTTGCCTGCAGCTTTGAGCTGGCAAGCAGCCGCTGTGATAGCCCTGACCTGCATCGCGTAGAGTTCGGGGAACATGATGCCAAGCCGGCATCCGCGAAGCCCGAGCATCGGATTCATCTCCGACATAGAATCGATCTGGGCAAGCAGCCTACGCATCTCGGCGATCTCACTCTGGGGTGCACCCTTGTTCTCGGCGCGCACGATTTCGACTTCGAGCTCCCTAGGCGAGTCAAGGAACTCGTGCAGCGGAGGATCCAGCAGGCGAACTGTGACAGGCAATCCGTCCATCGCATCGAAGATGCCGAGGAAATCCTCGACCTGCGCCGCAAGGAGATCCGAAAGCGCCTCTTCGCGCACAGCACGACTGTCGGCGAGTATGAAACGCTGCAGGATGCTCTTGCGCTCGCCGAGAAACATGTGCTCGGTACGGCACAAACCGATACCGGCGGCGCCGAATTCGCGTCCAAGCGCAGCGTCTTCGGGCATGTCTGCATTTGCGCGGACGCCTGTGACTCGGAACTCATCGGCCCATGAGAGGACCGTGTGAAAATCACCGCTGACCTCAGGCTCAACCAAAGGCACAGCTCCGAGCACGACGATGCCAGTGGTGCCATCGAGCGAGATGATATCCCCCTTCTTGAGCACGACATCGGACTCGAAGACCTCGGCGATCCCACGCTCGGCATCTATCCGCAGACCCTCGGCACCGCAAACGCAAGGTTTGCCCATGCCGCGGGCGACCACAGCTGCGTGCGAGGTCTTTCCGCCATGTGAAGTCAGGATTCCCTGCGCAGCGATCATGCCGTGCAGGTCATCAGGGGTGGTCTCCCACCGGACGAGGATGACCTTCTTGCCCTCGTTGGCGGCTTCTACAGCGTCATCTGCCGAGAAGACAACCTCGCCGACTGCCGCTCCGGGCGAGGCGTTGAGGCCCTTCACAAGTGCGTCGTACTCGACACCCTGGTCGAACTGAGGGTGAAGGAGTTGGTCGAGTTGCGCCGGATCGATACGCAAGATCGCCTCTTCTTTGGAGATCAATCCCTCCTCGACCATGTCGACGGCGATCTTGAGGGCCGCGCGTGCCGTACGCTTGCCGACGCGGGTCTGGAGCATCCACAGCTTGCCCTGCTCGATGGTGAATTCAATGTCACACATGTCGCGATAGTGCTTCTCAAGGGTGTCGAAGACATCCCACAGCTGCTTGCCGGCCTCAGGCAACTCCAGTGGAAGGTTGGCCAGAGGGTCGGTCACCCGGATACCCGCAACAACATCCTCGCCTTGCGCGTTGATGAGGAAGTCACCGTAGTACTCGTTGGTGCCATCGGCCGGGTTACGCGTGAAAGCCACTCCCGTGGCACTGGTCTGCCCCTTGTTGCCGAAGACCATCGCTTGCACGTTGACTGCGGTTCCAAGGTCATCACTGATGCGCTCCATGCGTCGATAATCGATGGCCCGACGGTTGTTCCAGCTCTTGAAGACAGCCTCGATAGCAAGGTGCAGCTGGACGTCCACATCCTGCGGGAATACGACCTTCCCGTTGATGGCAAGCGCAGGGAACTCAGCGGCGCTGACGTGTTCGCTGACGACCTCTTTGAAGCTTGCGACAAGCTCAGCCATGTCACCGGCGGTAAGTTCGGCATCCGTCTTCACTCTGCGGTCCATCTTCATGAGGCTCATCACGTTCTCGAACAGGTCGCCTTCAACATCGAGGACCACCTTGGAGAACATCTGGATGAACCTGCGATAGCTGTCCATGACGAACCTGTGGTCGCCGGTCTGCTCCAGGAGGCCTTGTACCGAGATGTCGGTGAGTCCGAGGTTGAGCACGGTATCCATCATTCCGGGCATCGAGAACGGCGAGCCGCTACGAACCGAGACCAGCAGCGGATCCTTCGCATCACCAAGGCGCTTGCCCATCTTGCGTTCGAGGTCAGCAAGGAATGCGGCGATCTCGTCAGACAGGCCCGCAGGGAATGCTGGCGGGTCAGAGGCGTAATACTCCATGCACGCTTGGCACGTGATCGTGAAACCCGGTGGAACAGGCAGTCCCATATTGGACATCTCGGCAAGGTTCGCACCCTTTCCACCGAGGATGGCCTTCATCTCCCTGTTGCCCTCGGTGTTCTCGCCACCGAATGCGTAAACCCGCTTGACGTCAGACAACTCGATTTCCTCTCTCGATACAATCCAGCCTGGCGTGTAAAGCATAATAGCGCATCGTCGGCAGAATCCAACCGGCGCTCGAATCTAATCCGAGACGGTCAGGCCGCCCTGGACATACCGCACTATCTCTTGCGCCGCTTCTTCAATAGCCCGATTGTCGGTCCTGATGATGATGCACCCCAGTTGGCGCATAAGCGCCCTACCCTCTTCGAGCTCTTGGATGATCTCCTCGCGGTCGGTGTACCGGGGCACCCAAGTGCCGAGGTCAGACATCCGCTCAGTCCTGATATCAACGAGGATGTCCGGGTCCGTGACTAAGCCGAAGACGCGTCTCGGGTCGAGCTGAAAGACCTGATGTGGCGGGTCGATACCGGGAGCCAGAGGCACGTTTGCCACTCGCCAGCCTTTGAAGGCCAGGTACATGGCTAGCGGCGTCTTGCTAGTGCGCGAGACTCCCAGCAGCACGATGTCGGCCTCGGGCAAGCCTTCGGGGTTTCGGCCATCATCATGACGCACCGCAAACTCCATCGCTTCTATGCGCGCGAAGTACTGAGCGTCTGTCCGGTGAACAGCGCCGGCTTCGCCAGTGGCCGTGATACCCGTCACTCGCGTAAGCAGGTCCATCGACGGACCGAGAAGATCCACCCCGTTGACACCTTGAGCACACAGAAGCTCCATCTGGGTTCGAAGCGACGACTCGACCAGCGTGTACAGGAAGATGCAATGTCTGCCGCAGTGAGTCCTAACTAAAGCGGTGAGCTCTTCGGGGGTCTCGACTTTGGGCAGGCGCTCGATCCGAAATCTTCCGGACTCGAATTGCGCCATCGCTGCACGGGCTACCATCTCCCCTGTCTCGCCTAGCGAGTCTGAGAGGACGTGGACTGAGATGGGTTCATGCGACATCGAGGTCATCCGCTCAATTTGGAGAAGTCGGCGAAGCGCGCGAACAGGGCGACGAATCGGTTTAGCAGTCTTAGGCGATTGTTCCTGAGAGTTTCATCCTCGTCCATGACCATGACAGCATCGAAGAACTCATCGATGGGCTGTCTCAGAGAGGCAAGTGTATCGAGGAGAGCTGGATAATCCCTGGAGGCGAAGGTGCGATCGACAGCGGTCTCGGCGTCGGTCAGAGCCTCTGCGAGGCGTATTTCTGCAGGGCCCATCAGGCTGACGTCGGGCGAAAGGCCCAACTGGGGCGCAGAGAGGTTGAGTGCGCGTGTGTACGCGGTCGAGAGGTCGCCGAAGACCTGCGGATGGAGAGCGCGAGCCTGGGTGAGCGCCTCACAGCGCGCAGCGGCATCAAGGGGTTCAGCGGCAGTGCGGGCCAAGACGGCTGCAACAGTGTCATGTGCGTGTCCGCGGTCACGCAAGATGTTGCCCAGGCGGACTTCGAAGAAGTCCAGGACGCTTTGGGAGGTCGGACCTTCCGAGATATCCGGGAACATCTCGCTATAGCAGTCGATAGCTACCGCGATCGCAGCGGCCAGGTTGAACCGCAAGCCGCCTTCGAGCAGCATGGAGAGCACACCGATCGCCGAGCGCCTGAGCGCATAAGGATCGGCGGATCCGGTTGGCGCCTGGTCGATGGCGAAGATGCCGACGATCGTGTCAAGCTTGTCGGCAGCCGAAACGAGCATCCCTGGCAGGGTCGATGGCACAACGTCGCCAGCGAATCTCGGGCGGTAGTGCTCCCGGACCGCAAGCGCGACGGGTTCGCCCAACCCGCGGGCGGCAACGTAGTGGTAACCCATGTGTCCCTGCAGCTCAGGGAACTCGATCACGACCTGACTCACAAGGTCGACCTTGGAGTACTTGGCAGCCACAAGGGCTGTCGAGGTCTCCTCGGCAGTGGATTGGTGCAGTGCGGCGAGTTTGTCGACCAGGGCTTCGATGCGGGCGACTTTCGCACCGGACGTGCCGAGGTGTTCGTGGAAGACCGTGGCTCGCAGTTTGTCGGCCCACGTGTCGAGTGAGGCGGCCATGTCTTCGCGGTAGAAGAAGGCGGCATCGGCAAGGCGGGCACGGATGACACGCTCGTGGCCAGCGACGATCTCCTGCTGCCTGGCCGCATCCCCGTTGTGGACGATGACGAACCTGTTGACGAGGTTGCCGGCCGAGTCTTCGACCGGGAAGTAGCGCTGGTGCTTGGTCATCGCTGTCTGGATGACTTCGCGGGGCACTACCAGGAACTCGGTGTCGAAGGTTCCTACCGCGACGGTCGGCCACTCGACCAGGTTGATGACTTCGGCGAGTGTCTTCTCGGGGATGACGGTTCGCAGCCCTTCGGCGGTCTCGAAAGGCGCGATCCCATCGGCGATGAGCCGGGCGCGTTCCTCGGCGTCGAAAACGAACATGCCCGTCTCTGCCACGCGGGGGTAGTCATCGGCAGAGGGGATGTCGATCTCGCGCTGCGGTGCGAGGAAGCGATGTCCCTGTGTAGTGCGCCCAGAGGACACGCCGCCGAACTCCAAAGGAATCACCTGATCGCCGAGAAGGGCGACGATCCACCGCACCGGGCGGATGAAGCGGGTCTCACCTCGGCCCCAGCGCTGGGCCTTGGGCCAGCTCAGGCCGCCGATGAGCGATGTCAGCAGCTCTGGCAGGACCTCGGTGGCGGGTCGGCCGATCTCTTCGATCGATGCCCAAGCGTACTCGCCTCCGGCCTCGCTTCGGCGAACGAGGGTGGACACGTCGATCTTCTTTGAGGCTGCGAATCCAATCGCGGCCTTCGTGGGCGCGCCCGATTCGTCCCAGGCGGCTTTGGCGGCCGGTCCTCGGACTTCGAGCACGTGGTCTTCTTGGCTTGCGGCCAGGTCGCGGACGATGAGCGTGAGCCTGCGGGGGGCCCCGAAGGTCTCTACGGAGCCGTACGCGAGTCTATGCGCCGAGAGGGACTCTTCGGCGGTCTGCTTGAGTTGGAGGACGGCGTCTGCGAGCGGTTTGGCGGGGACTTCCTCAACGCCGATCTCAAGGAGTAGGGTGTGGTTCATGGCCGACCGCCCTCCTCCCCATCGAGTTGCTTAGGTTCGGGCGGCTCTTCGGCTCCGCGAACCTGCTCTACATAGAGGGCACAGCAGGCTTTGGCGAGGTTGCGAACGCGCGCGATGAAAGCCACGCGCTCAGTGACTGCGATCGCTCCCCTTGCATCGAGCAAGTTGAACGCGTGCGAGCACTTGAGTACGTAGTCGTATGCGGGAAGCGGGACCTTCGCCTCCACGAGTCTTTTGCACTCCGCCTCATACATGTCGAAGAGGCGATAGAGCATGTCGGTGTCGGCGAGCTCGAAGTTGTGCTTGGAGTACTGTCGCTCGTTCTCGAGGAAAACATCCCCGTAAGTGACGGGAGTCCCGTCGGGGCTGATGCACCACGTGATGTCGTAGACGCTGTCCACGCCCTGGATGTACATCGCCAGGCGTTCCAGTCCGTAGGTGATTTCCGCCGGCACTGGGCGGCAGTCGAACCCACCTACCTGCTGGAAATAGGTGAACTGTGTGACCTCCATGCCGTTGAGCCAGACCTCCCACCCCAGACCCCAAGCACCAAGCGTAGGACTCTCCCAATCATCCTCGACGAGCCTGACGTCGTGCATGGCCGGTTCGATCCCGATCGCGCGCAGGGAATCGAAGTACTGATCCAGTACGTCGTCGGGGGAAGGCATCAGGATGACCTGATACTGATAGTAGTGCTGCAAACGGTTGGGGTTCTCGCCGTATCTGCCGTCGGCCGGACGCCTAGAGGGCTGGACGTAGGCGACACGCCAATCCTTGGGGTCGAGCGTTCTGAGCGTGGTTGCTGGATGGAAGGTTCCGGCACCGACTTCACTGTCGTACGGCTGCACTACAACGCAGCCGCGCTTAGCCCAATAATCCGACAGCGCGAGAATGATCTCTTGAAAGGTCATTTGTGGCATATACCGCTACTCCTAGAATGCGTCCGTGGGTCTTGAATAGTAGTCCAGCGCCTTGATGCGCGCAGGGACATGATACTTCACGAATGCCTGCATGAGCTTGAACGATTCGGCGACATGCCGAGGATCGAGCTCGGCCGTGTCACTTGCGATCTGCTGCATCGTCATGCCGAAAAGGCGGTCGAGAAGCAATCGCGCCTCGAGCGAGATGGCGGCGGTGTCGTGGAACCGGGGCTTGCACGCCCGGCAGAGCATCCCCCCCTCGGCGAGCGAGAACCGCTGATCTGCGGCGTGGAGGGTATCGCACGCGCATCCGGCGCATGAACCGAGCACGGGTCGATGCCCATGCATCGCCATCGCCTTGACAAGGAAGCCAACGAGTAGTGCCTCGAGTCTCTCGGCAGGTGCGTGCTCGATGGCGGCGAGGCTTGCGAGCCCCAATCCGTAGAGCCTCGGTTCGCCGAGGCCCTCAACCGACAGCTTGTCGAGCACATCAACCACGACCGCCGCAGCCGTGCTCCGGTCGTAATCGCTGCGTATCCCGCGATGAACCTCGACCGTCTCGGCTTCGACGATCGTGTCGAGCGACCGCCCCGAGTAGAGCAACATGTCGACCAGGCAAAACGGCTCCAAGCGCCCGCCGACCTTCGATCCGGGCTTGCGCATCCCCTTGCCCACCGCGCGGACGTTCTTGCCTTCCGAGGAAAGCAGGGCCACGATGGCGTCGGTCTCCCCGAGTTTGGTCTTGCGCAGAACTAGCGCTCTGAGCGGGTACCTCGGCATTGAAACCCCTAGCTCCAGCGGGCCTGAGCAGAGCTGATGATCTCGATACCGGCCGATGTGCCGATCCGAGTCGCGCCTGCCTCGATCAGCTCAAGGGCCGCATCGAGGTCGCGGATGCCTCCGGAGGCTTTGATGCCGATCTCGGGGCCGATGGCCACCCTGATCGTCTCGATGTCGGCGACGCTGGCCCCCCGGGGACCGAATCCGGTCGACGTCTTGACGAAGTGCGCTCCGGCGAGGACCGCGATCTCGCTTGCGCGGGCTATCTGCTCGGAGCCCAGATAGCCGGTCTCGAGGATGACCTTCAGGGTCGCGGTCGAGTCCGAGGCCTCGACGACGGCGGTCGCCACGGCCGCCAGGTCCTTGCGGACGTAATCGTGGTCGCCGTCGATCATCGCGGCGATATTCATCACCACATCGACCTCTTGGGCTCCGAGCCCCACGAGATGCCGGGCTTGTGCTGCCTTGTCGGCAGTGTCTTCGAAGCCGAAGGGAAAGCCGCACACCGTGCAGGTGCGAGTCGGCGACCCGGCAAGTCGCTGTTCGGTCCGCTCCGTCAGGAACGGCGGCACGCACAGGGCTGCAAACCCAACACTTGCGCTCTCTTCAATCCACCGGAGCGCATCTGTCACCGGCGCAGCGGGCTTCAGCCACGTTTGATCGATCATCGCGGCCAGCGTAAGCGGGGCAATCATCAGTCGCCTCCGTCGCCGTACCCAAGCCGACGGATCTGGATGGGATCCCGTCGCCAGTTCGGTTTCACTTTGACTCTCAGGTCCAGGTAGACCTTCTCGGCGAGCAGACGTTCGAGATCGAGCCGGGCATCGATGCCCATCTTCTTGATGGTCTCGCCGCCTTTGCCGATCAAGATCCCCTTCTGCGAGTCGCGTTCGACGTAGATGATGGCCGCGATCTTGGCCACGGATCGCTCTGTCGCAGGCAAGTATTCCTCGACAACGACACCGATCGCATGCGGGACCTCGTCGAAGGTCGCGCGGATGATCTTCTCTCGGATGAACTCGGCGATCGTGGTCTCGATGGACTGATCCGACTCCATATCCGGCGGGAAGTACCTGGGGCCTTCGGGAAGCGCCCTGATGACGACCTCGAGGAAAGCCTCCAGATTGAAGCCCTCCACTGCCGAGACAACCAGAACCTCATCGAAAGAGAGGAATTTACGTGCCGAGGCGATCTGCCTCTCAACTGTGGCCTGATCGACGAGGTCTGCCTTGGTGACCAGCAGGATGCGGTGAGGTTCAGTGGATGCGGCGATATGCCGTGCTATCCACTCGTCTCCCCTGCCTACAGGCTGGGAGCCATCGACGACGAAGCACACGACATCGGCGTCGGAGACTGCGCGCAGGGCCGTCTTGTTGAGCTCACCGCCCAGTGCGTCCATGGGTTTGTGGATGCCAGGGGTGTCGACTATGACCACCTGGGCATCGGGCCTGTCTATTATTGCCCGCAGGCGAGTGCGGGTCGTCTGCGGGCGATCCGATACGATTGAGACCTTCTTGCCGACAAGTGCGTTCAGCAGTGTCGACTTCCCAGTGTTGGGGCGCCCGACCAAAACGACGAAACCGCTCTTGAAGGCGTCAGGGGTTTTAGGATTGGGCACTATCGATCGTCCTGGTCGAGGTATCCGCGTACGAAGGGCTCAGGGAGTAGCTCTTCCAGAGACATGACGATGACCTCGTCGCTCCGACCGCCCATGATTATGCGCATCTCAGGGTTGAACTCCGCCAACGCCTGACGGCAAGCACCGCATGGCACCGTCGGCGACTCTGAATCGCCCACAACCGCAAGAGCGTCGATCTCCTGACACCCGGCAGTGATGGCCGCCGACAACGCCGCCCTCTCGGCGCATAGCGATGAGCCGAAAGCCGCATTCTCGACCGCCACGCCCTGGAAGACCTCTCCGTTGGCGAAGACTGCGGCCCCCACTCGGAAGTCCGAATACGGCACCCACGCCTTGGGTTGGACTTCACGGGCGAATGCGAGGAGCGTGAGGTCGGGTGATGTCGGATTTCGCATGGTTCATCCCTCCAGGTCTGATTTCTTTGCGGGTTCTACGACGAGTTGTCGGATTCGCGCACCCTGCAGTTCGGCGACACGGAACGTAAGTCCCTCGATAAGCACCTCATCGCCGATCTCCGGTATCCTGCCAGCAGCTTCGATCACCACACCTCCAACGGTGTCGGAGTCGGACTCGATCGCGGTGCCGAGCATCTCGTTGAGGTCGTCTACGGGCAAGCGACCATCGACGATGTGCCGCCCATCGGGAAGTGATTCGACCAGCGGCTGCTCAGAATCGAATTCGTCTTGGATCTCGCCTACGATCTCCTCAAGCAAGTCCTCGATGGTGACGAGCCCCGCGGTGCCACCGTATTCGTCGGCGACTATGGCGATATGGGTGCGATCACGCATCTCCACCAGCAGTTGTTGGACCGGCTTGGTCTCCGGCACGAAGTAAGGCTTGCGCACCAGTGTGAGGGGGCTGACCTCAGCGTCTTGCAGGATCGCTGGTAAAAGATCCTTCGCGTACAGAACGCCTCGGATGTCATCGAGGGTCTCGTGATAGACGGGCAGTCGCGAGATGCCGTGACTCTGGATGACCTCGACCGCCTGCCTCGCCGTGGCTGTATCCGGCAGACACGTCATGTCCGTCCGAGGAACCATGACCTCGCGAACCACCTTCTCGGCGAAATCGCTCACGGCCTCCAAAAGGGCCTCCTCGGCGACTTCGAGTTGGGACTGCGGCTCGTCGGTGCCAAGTACGCGCGAGTCGGTCTCGGCCTGCCAAGCATGCTTGGAGAGCTTGTCGCCGATCACCAGTGCGATGAGCCGACTCCATGGCCACTCCAGCGCCACGACTATCGGCCCGCCGAGGAGGACAACGCGGGATGACATTCCGGCGAACCTGAGCGCCACACCTTCGGGGTTCTGGACCGCGATCGTCCTGGGAAGCGTTTGGGCGATGGAGAACACGAAAGCCGCCGAGAAGACACCGCCAACCAGCAAAGCGAGGGTCAACGGGAGTCCCTGAGCACGTGTGACCCACAGGGCGACCGCGGCCGCCACGCCCACGTAGGCGGCGCCAGAGAATAGCGCTGCCGTGGCGCGCAACTTGTGCGGCGAGGCGGTCAGATCGAGTAGTGCCGAGGCTCCCGGACGATCGGATTCGGCTAGTCGAGCGATCCTGCTGCTCGAAAGCAGTGAGCTAGCGGCTTCTTCGGCGGCCAGAAGTGCGGCCACCAAGCTGAGTACGAGTGCCAAACCTGATGCAATCATCGATTCCACTACCGGAAACTACCTCCCCTTTTCTAAAGCCAGAATACCTGAAACAACAACGTTGTGACGAGAAATGCGAGCGCGGCACCGAGGGCGGTCTGTGCTATCGAGTGGTATCCGGCTTCGATGCGGCTCTGTGCAACGAGCGCTACGAGGAAGAAGGCGATAAGTGTGATGCTTCCCGACAGTGTCATGTAGCCGATCGATGTGGCGGCTGCAGTAGCAAGGGCAGTGTGTCCACTCGGCCAACCGCCGCGAAGGAAGCTTCCTTCCTTCCGAAGGGCTTTGATAACGATGACCAGGAGGCCCGTTGCCGTCAATGCGATGAGCGTAACGTGCACGGGAGATTGTCTGACAAGATGCACGTTTGCGTCGAGGAGCATGGACACGCGATCGAAGAAGACAAGGTAAGCGATGGCCAGAGCATTAAGGCTCGTGACCAGAACCGCACCCGCTGCGATGTCCTTCGAAACCTTCGCCATCGGATCGAAGCCTTCCGTCGCCACGTCCACTGCGGCTTCGATAGCTGTGTTGAGTAGCTCCGTCGTGACCACAAGGGTCACAGCGAAGAGAAGCGCAACGAGCTCCCAGCGAGCGACGTCGAGAATGAGTGCCGCAGCGAACACCAATCCGGCGGCGGCGGCGTGAAGCCGCATGTTGCGCTGAGTCCGCAAGGAGTACACGATGCCTGCGATCGCGTAGTTGAAACTCCATAGAAGAGAACCGCTTCTCACCTGGGTATCTACCAGTCCTGAAGTCTGGAGTAGGACGACAACAGCTCACTTTCGCGGCTTTGCATGACCTGTGCCGCAGCGTCATCCTCGTGATCATAGCCGAGAAGGTGCAAGATGCCGTGGATCGTAAGTACGTTGAGTTCATGTTCGATCGTATGACCAAGTTCGCGCGCGTTCACTTCGGCTACCTGCGGTGCGATGAGCACGTCTCCAAGAGTGACGGGCTCGTCGCCAGCGACCGGACATGGATCGTCGCACCCGAAGGCGAGTACATCCGTAGGTGCCGCAATCCCACGATAGCGCTCATTGAGTGCGGACATCTCGTCGACGTCGATCAAAGCCAACGACAATTCGGCCGAGTCGATGACTTCCTCTTCGACCAAGACGAAGCTGGCGAGACGCTCGAAGGCCGAAAGGTCCAGCGGCTCAGGTTCGCGATGGCTCGATACTCTTATCTGCATGCTCTAACCTCACTGCTCTGGGCTCGTAGTATTCGTTCCTTGAATGATAAGCGGACGACAACATCTTCGAATAGACCTGCACGACCGCCTCGATGTCAGCCAAGGTGAGCTGGGAGTCGATAAGCTGACCGTCGGCCATCTTGACCTCGATGACCCGCCGAACAGCTGCCTCGATCCTTGCCGAGGTCGGTTTCTTGACAGTCTTAGCGACGGCTTCGGCGCAGTCAGCCAGCATCACGAGTGCGGCCTCGCGGGATCGCGGGAGGTGACCATCGTAGCGGAAGTCAGCCTCGAGGACGGGAGCGTCTCCTTCGGTGGCCTTGTTGTAGAAGTAGGTGACAAGAGAGGTCCCATGATGCTGTTGGATGATGTCGATGACTTCATAAGGCAGACGATGGGCACGGGCCAACTCGACGCCTTCCCTGACGTGCGCAGTAATGATCAGCGCCGAGAGAGAGGGCAATCTTGACTCATGAGGATTCAATCCCGATGTTTGGTTCTCCACGAAGAAGTCGGGGCGTTTGATCTTGCCGACATCATGATAGTAGGCTCCAGCCCGAGCCAGCAAAGGGCGCGCACCGATCTTTTGGGCAGCCGTCTCGGCAAGATTACCCGTCATCATCGAGTGCGAGTAAGTGCCGGGCGCCTTCAAGGCAAGCTCACGAAGGAGAGGATGGGCTGGGTCCGTCATTTCCATTAGGCTCACATCCGTGGTGATACCGAATGCCTTCTCAAGGAACGGCCTCGACCCATAACCCAGCACCACCGTCAGGACTCCACCGATTATGCCGTGACCGGCCGAGATGATTCCTGCTGTGAGAGGCGCTCCTGTGGAGAGCGCCTGTAGAAGCGCCGCCCCGAGTCCGGCGGCAGACAACATACCTGCAGACTTGAACAGTGCGTGACGCTGCGTCATCAGCGAAGCGGCACCGACGCCAAAAAGGCTCCATACAAGAATGCCGACCAATGCTGTACCTTCGGCGATGCCGATCAGGGCTGCCAAACAAACGCTTGCAACGCACATCAAAAGACCGGAGCGCGCAGATACCAGGAGTGTGGCAAGCATCGCAGCGACCGGGATTGGAAGGATGAAGACAGCGATCTCGGGGAACCACAAAGTAATGGCCTGCATGATTGTAACGGTAGAGAGAACTAGCAACGCAAGCAAGAGCAGTATCCTGGGGGAGCGGTAGTTTTTGGGCTCATGCCAACGCAGCACAAGGCCAGAGCCGACAACAAGTAGGCCGAAGATGGCTATATCGGAGAGCATCCGATTGATCGATCGTTCACCGGCAAGAAGCGAGACCCTTCCAGCCGGGTCCAACTGAAGGGCTAGTGGAATCGAAGCTAGGAGGATCACAGCGACCCCGATAGCGGTGCGAGACCACTTCGAGTTCGAGATGACACCATCTTCCGACAGCGCACTGTAGAGTCTTTCAGCCAGGCTAGCCATCCGAGCTTCCTGCTAATGCCTCTTCATAGGCGTGATATGCAGTGACGATTCTCTGAACCAGCCTGTGCCTGATCACATCGTCAGCTTCCAAGGTGACGAACTCAACATCGGTCACACCTTCAAGGATTTTCCGTACCTGCCTCAATCCGGAAACCCCTTTAGGTAGATCGACCTGGGTTATGTCGCCGGTGATCACCATCTTAGAGCCGAAGCCCAAGCGGGTAAGCACCATCTTCATCTGTTCTGGGCTGGTGTTCTGTGCCTCGTCTAGGATGATGAAGCTGTCGTTCAGGGTCCGTCCGCGCATGAATGCCAGCGGTGCTACCTCGATTATCCCGCGATCCATGAGCTGCTGAAACTTCTCGGAGTCCATCATGTCGAACAGTGCGTCGTATAGCGGACGCAGATAGGGGTCGACCTTCTCGAACAGCGTGCCCGGCAAGAACCCTAGTGACTCCCCTGCCTCGACTGCCGGCCGGGTCAGGATGATCCTCCCGACCTCCCTGCGACGCAGGGCATCGACGGCCATTGCCATAGCAAGATACGTCTTGCCGGTGCCGGCGGGTCCGATGCCGAATGTGACAGTGTTCGACCGGATCGCGTCGACGTAGATCTTCTGACCGGCGGTCTTGGGGCGTATCGGACGACCCTTGTGGGTCAAGATCACGTCCGAAAGAACAGCCGATGGGCTGCACCGACCGGCTTGCGTCATGTGGATGATGCGCTCAACTACATCGGTGTCCAGTCGTTCGCCACGTTCGGCGAGGGCGATCATCTCGGTGAGTAGCGTCGAGATTGCTTGTCCCTCAGAGGCGGCACCTTTTATGCTCACATGGTTGCCGCGAACAAGGATGTCTGAGTCGAAGCTCTTCTCCATCAGTTTGAGCAGTTTATCGCCCTCGCCAAGAATGTCGGCCATATGAATCTCTGGGGGTATGACTATCGATATCTGGGTGGACTCTGCCACAGGTGAACCTTCTACAGTATTGGGCAATTCGACTTCTTCCTCGCAAACAAACAGCGGAGACGATCCAGCGTTGCGGTGTAAGTGTTCGGTGTCAGGCTTGTCGCCCTTTTCGATTCTACCACGCAGGGCGGACAACTAACCCTTGCAGACAATCTTTCCCCTCAGCGAGTCTTCGATAACGCCAGTGAGCGAGATGTCCACAATCCCACCCGGAGTAAGCACTGCCGGGGAGCTGAAAATCACCTTCGAATGACAAGGGGTGGTTCCCTCGTAGCACCCATCTTCACGTTGTCTCTCAATACAGACCCGCTCAGTCCGACCGATCTTAGCCGCCAGGAAAGACGAGCGCATCCGCGCATCAAGTTCCCTCGCCCCGCGCGCGCGGCGGGCGGCTAGCGAAGGGTCAACCCGATCCGGCAATGTTGCGGCTCGTGTGTCCTTCCTCGGCGAGTAGCGAAAAACGTGCATTCCCGAGAAACCCATCTCCTCGCAAAACGCGATCGATTGCTCCCAGTCATCGTCGGTCTCACCCGGAAAGCCGCACATCAGGTCGGTGGTCACCGAAAGGCCGTCAATCGCCGCGCGGGCCGCATCGATCCGCTCGCGGTACTGCTCGGCGGTGTACCTCCGCCCCATCGCCTGCAGTGTGCGAGTGCAACCCGACTGCAGGGGCACGTGCAGGTGCGAGCAGATCGAGGGCGTGTTGGCCATGACCTGCAGCAATCGCGGCGTGATATCGAGCGGCTCGATGCTCGACAGCGCCACCCGGCCAACACCGGTACCTGCGATGGCGGCAAGCAGGTCGGGCAGGTCGACTTGGTCGTCCCGATATCGGCCGATGTTGATGCCGGTGACGACGATCTCGGGTGTCCCGGCCGCAACGGCTCGGGTCGCGGCACTCATGACCCGCGCAAGCGGAACGGATCTGGCGCTGCCCCTAGCGAGTGGAACGATGCAGTAGGCACATCCCGCATCGCAACCGTCTTGGACCTTGATCGGCACGCGGACTCGGCTTGAGGAAGAGATCGAAGGAGAACCGGCTCGGCTTGCAGGGAGCAAATCCAAGATGCGATCGCGCACCGCGTCCTTGTCGGCAAGTACCTCTACCTTTGATCCGAAGGCCACGGCCTGAGCAGCATCCATGCGCGCCAAGCAACCGGTAACGAGCACTTTTCGGCAGTTCGCGGACTCGACCGCGCGTCTTATGTACTTGCGGACTTTCCGGTCAGCCTCGGCAGTGACGGTGCAGGTGTCGATGACGATGATCTCCGCGGCGGCTTCAGGTGTGAGCATGGCGCCCGCCTCTAGCAGGGCCTCCGAGAGAGTGCGGGACTCAGCTTGATTGACCTTGCAGCCCAGCGTCTTGATGAACACCCCGCCGAAGTGTCGGTTCGTGTCACTCACCAACGATCTCGATCTCTGCCGAAGTCTCATCGCCGGGTCGCAGGCCGTAAAGGTGGTATGCGATGATCGCCGAAGCAACGATTCCGGCGGTCTCGGTACGCAGTATGTTGGGTCCCAGTGTCACGGGAGTTGCCCCTGTAGCGAGAAGTCGCTCGAGCTCCCGGTCGGCAAATCCGCCCTCGGGGCCGACTACGATTGCCACCGAGTCGCAGCCGGCGTCTCCTGACAGCGCAGCGTCGACTCTGGTGACGAGGCCGTCTTCGAGCGCCAGCAGGACGGTGTCATACTCCGCGAGCATGGGGATGGCTTCGGCGAGATCGACGGGATCGATCACAGTCGGTACCGAATCGCGTCTGGATTGCTTGGCGGCGGCCAGGGCCACTCTTCGCAGTCGCTCCCCGCGAGCAGCGCGTTTGGGAGCGGACAGATCAACGACCGACCGCTCGAAGATCACCGGCACGACCGTGTCAACTCCGATCTCGGTCGCCTTGGCGACGACAAGATCGAGCTTGTCGCCCTTGGGCATCCCTTGGAAGAGTGCGATCCGGGGACCTTGTCGCGGCTCGGCGATCGAAGTCACCGTACCGGAAAGGACCGCCGAAGGTGCCGATTCGAGTGTCACCGTGAGCACCCGACCGCTCGGCTCGACGACTTCGACCACCGCACCGGCCGAAAGGCGCCGGACACGGTGTGCGTGATGGGCGCTAGCCGGGTCGAGCGGGGCCTCTACTCGATCGCCAGTAGCGCGAGCCGAGGACTCCACCTCCACGAACAGACGCAGTACGCCCATCGTCAGCCGGTGATCCACTTGTGGAGCTTTTGGAGCGTGGACCGCCGGTCAGGATCGCCGAGTGTCTCGCCCAGCTCTGCGAGCAGCTCCTTCTGGCGCTTGCTCAACTTGCGGGGAACCTCAACGGCAATGTGCACGATGAGGTCTCCTCGGCCGGAGCCACGCAGTCGAGGCATACCTTTGCCGCGAACCCGGATGTTGTCCCCGTGCTGGGCGCCTGCGGCTATCGCGACCTCCACCTCGGAGTCGATGCCCTTGACCGGCAAGTCCGAGCCAAGGGCCGCCTGGGATATCGACAGCGAGACCCTGCAGTGCAGGTCGTCTCCCTGACGATGCAAGAACTCGTGAGGCGCGATCCGCACGTTGACGAGCAGGTCGCCGGAGGCGGCTCCACGGATGCCGGCTTCGCCTCGACCACGCATCCTTATCTGCATGCCTTCGTCGATACCGGCCGGTATGTCGATATCCACGTGGTCGCGGTCGGGGACCCGGCCCTGCCCGGCGCACTCCTCGCAGGCATTCGCGATCACGTCACCGCTGCCAGCGCAGGTGGCACACGGGGTCGACGTAGTCATCGTGCCCAGGAACGTCTGACGATAGCTCTGCCTCTGACCGGTTCCATTGCAGTCGGCGCAACTCTGCACCCCGCTGCCGTCAGCACTTCCCGAGGCGGAGCACTCATCGCACTCGACCATGCGGTTCAAAACGACCTGTTTGACCGCCCCAGCGGCCGCCTCCTCCAAGGTGATGTCGAGAGTCACAGCGATGTCCCGGCCTTCGGTCCTGCTGCGTCTCGACCCGGCCGCACCTCCGAAGAATGCGCTGAAGAGGTCCTCCATTCCGAACCCGCCGAAGATGTCTCCTAGATCCGGACCGCCCGCCATCCGCGGGTCGACAGTCCCATACTGGTCGTACATCGCCTTCTTCTGTGGGTCCGAAAGGACGTCGTAAGCCTCATTGACCTCCTTGAAGCGCTCCTCAGCGTCTGGTTCAGTGCACACATCGGGATGCGTTTCGCGTGCTTTGCGGCGGAAAGCCTTCTTTATTTCGGTTTCGCACGCATCGCGCGACACACCCAGACACTCGTAGTAGTCCTTCGTTCCCGTCTTCACCTGTGCTGAATTCCTCTCATCGATTCCACTTGACGCGCACTTTCGCGGGCCGCTGCCTTCATCCGAGCTTGGTCGTCAGATCGTTGGCCGCCACCCGGACCGCTGCGATCGAACGTTGATAGTCCATTCGTTTGGGGCCGATGACACCGACGACTCCATCGACCCGCGAAGCGCCATAGGTGGTCATGACCATGCTCATCACGTCGAGCTCCCGACGCGTATTCTCGTTCCCGATCCGCACTACGATGCCGCGATCACTCATGACCTCAGCGAGCGTATCAAGCATGGCGATTCCGTCCTCGAGCAAGCCAAGCAGCGGTCTGAGGCGGGCACTTTCGGCGAAATCAGGTAGCGATGCCAGCTCCCCGATGCCTACGTGATGCACCCTGTCGCGCTCGCTCTCCTCGACGACGGCAAGCACCTCCTCGAAGATCCTCCTGGTCAGGCCACCATCGAGACTCTCTGGGACAGCAAGGCGGGTCGTTGCTCTGGCCTCATCGAGGGTGTTTCCGGCAAGCGAATCACTCGCCCACTGTTGCACGCCGGACAGGTCGGCCGGACTCACATCCTCTGACGTGATGATGTGGCGGCTTACCACCTTGCCTGACTCGAAGATCAGCAGCAACAAGAGTCGTCGCGCATCCATCAGCACGACATCGACCTTGTGGATCCGCGAGATCTGGATCGGCGACGCAAGCACGACCGCGACGTAGTGCGTCAGATTCGCAAGAGCCGCCGAAGTGGTGGCAATCAACTCCTCGGCGGGCACACCACACTTGCTGGACGGCCGAGAATCATCTCCGTCATGCGGTGCAGGCGTTTCCGCGACGCCGCACTCGACCTCGAGGATTCCGTCAACGAACTGCCGATAGCCGGAGTCGGTGGGTACTCTGCCAGCGCTGATGTGCGGTTGGTGAACGAACCCGCCCTCCTCAAGAGCGGCCAACTCGTTTCTTACAGTCGCCGAACTGCAGCACAGGCCATGTCGGTCAACCAAGTGCTTGGAACCGACTGGCTGACCAGTTGATATGTACTCTTGCACCAGGGCTTTGAGCACCTGGTGGCGTCTACCAGAAAGCATCCTCACTCCATTACTTGCGTGATTGGCACTCCATTATAGCGAGTGCCAGCGATCGGCCAACAGCAATCTTGGGACCACTACGCCCGAGTCGCACTCCGCCGCCCTCACAATAACGATCGCACCGCACTCAACTCGCGTTCCACACCCGTGAGAACACCTCATTGCCGAGAAGCCAGCCGCGGCGTGTGGTACGCACCCGCGGGCCATCCTCGGCATCGAAGGACTCCAGAAGCCCCACTGACTTGAGCTCGTCAAGCACCGAAGCCAGCCCCGCACGCGCAAAGCAGTCGGCCGCAACCCCTTCAGTCAACCGAAGGCCCATCATCAGGTCCTCACGAGCGGCCTCTTGCTGGTCCAGCGACTCGATTTCCGGCAGCTCCCCATGCAGCCATGCCTCTACCGAAGCTGCCTGGCAATATCTGACCCGCGCAATCTCGCCGCCGGCTTCGGCGCCGAGCATACCGGTGTGCAAGGCAGTCGGTGAATCGAGCATCCCGCAGGCGGAGGGCCCCAACCCCAGGTACTGGCGGGCTTGCCAGTACGCAAGGTTGTGCACCGACTCTCGACCCGGAAATGCGTAGTTTGCAACCTCGTAGCGGCCCAATCCGCATGCGGCAAGGTATTCCTCCGCGATCAGCATTTGATTCGCTGCAGAATCAGGGTCGCAGGCGTCGTGGCCTTCTCCCCCGACCAGTGAGCGTCCTGCCTCCAGGGTCAGTGGATAGACCGAGATATGGCCGGCCCCGCTGCCCACGGCTCGCTCAAGCGAGTGAGCCCATCCATCGTCTGTGAGTCCCGGCACCCCGCAAATCAGGTCGAGCGAGAGCTCGAGGCCGCATTGCTCGATCGCAGCAGCCATCTGTAGGGCGGTTTCGGCACGGTGAATCCTGCCCAAGCGGCGCAAGGTTGCCGGATCGAACGATTGCACCCCTAGGCTGATCCTCGTGACTCCTACCGATGCCATATCCGCGATGAATGCGGTTTCCAGCGAATCCGGATTGGCCTCGACGGTGATCTCGGCGTCTTCGGCAAGCGGCAGCACCTCACGGGCCCGCCGAACCAGCTCGGGGAGCCGCTCAGCCAGCAGTGTAGGCGTCCCGCCACCGAAGTAGATGCTTTGCACCTGACCAGGCAAGCCAGCAGAACCCCAAAGGGCGAGATCGAGCTCGAGTCTTGCGCCTACAGCATCGAGCAGATCCTCATCGGCTCTAGCTACGGAGAAAAAGTCGCAATAACTGCACTTGGAGCGGCAGAACGGGACGTGCACATAAACATGAGGCGGCAGCTCGGGGCCACTCACTCATCCACCTTGAGTATGGCCATGAATGCTTCCTGGGGAACTTCAACGTTGCCGACGTGCTTCATCCGCTTCTTGCCCTTCTTCTGCTTCTCCAGCAGCTTGCGTTTCCGAGTGATGTCACCACCGTAGCACTTAGCCAAGACATCCTTGCGTTTGGCGCGGACCGTTTCGCGGGCTAATATCCGTCCTCCGATTGCAGCTTGGATGGGAACCTCAAACATCTGCCGAGGAATGATGTCGAGCAACTTCTCGGTGAGAACCTTGCCTCGGGCATAAGCCTTGTCCTTGTGGACTATGAACGAGAGTGCATCCACGACCTTGCCAGCCAAAAGGATATCGAGCTTCACCAGCGCACCCGGGGCGTACCCCGAAACCTCGTAGTCAAGCGAGGCGTAGCCTTTGGTTCGGCTCTTGAGCTGGTCGAAGAAGTCCATGATCAACTCCGAGAGCGGCATCTCGTAGTGCATGTCCACGGTGGTCTTGGACAGGTACTGCATGTCCTTGAAGGTCGCGCGGCGACTTTCGGCGAGCTCCATCACCGCCCCGACGTATTCCGGCGGGACGATGACCTGGACCTTGAGATATGGCTCCTCGATCGACTCGATCGCACCCGGCTCCGGCATGTCCTGGGGTGAGTGGATCTCAAGTGTCTTGCCCGCAGTCGTCGTTACCCGATAGGCAACGCTTGGGGCTGTCGCCAACAAATCGAGGTCGAACTCGCGCTCAAGACGCTCTTTGACGACCTCCATATGAAGCAGCCCGAGGAACCCTACACGAAAGCCGAAGCCCAAAGCGTGACTGTTCTCCGGCTCGAAAACTAGAGCAGGATCGTTGAGCTGCAGCTTCTCAAGAGCATCGCGAAGGCTGGGATACTGGTCTCCGTCTATCGGGAAAAGCCCGGTATACACCATGGGTTTGACCTCGCGATAGCCAGGCAGGGGGTCAGTCGCTCCGTGCTTAGCCAGAGTGATCGTGTCGCCGACCTTGACCTGGGAGGGATCCTTCAGTCCCGTGACGATGTAACCCACCTCACCAGGGCTCAGAACAGCAACTGGCATATTGGCGGGACGCCGCACACCGACCTCTTCGACCTCAGTGACTGCTCCGGTCGCCATGTAACGCACCTTCATGTTCCTACGGATCTCACCGTCGACGATCCTTACCAATGCCACGACCCCTCTGTAGGTGTCGAAGTAAGAGTCGAAGATCAGGGCTTTGAGTGGTGCCTCCCTGTTTCCCCGAGGCGGAGGTATGCGCTGGACAACGGCTTCTAATGCATCAACGATGCCCTCGCCGGTTTTTCCGCTCGTCAGGACAGCCTCGTCTGCCGGAATCGCCAGTCCTTCTTCGATCTCGTAGCGAACACGCTCCGGGTCGGCAGCAGGAAGATCGATCTTATTGATGACGGGGATTATCTCCAGCTCAGCGCTCATGGCCATGAGCGCATTGGCCACTGTCTGTGCCTCGACGCCCTGAGCAGCATCAACGACCAGAAGCACTCCCTCGCACGCTTGCAGCGAACGTGAGACCTCATAGGTGAAATCCACATGCCCTGGCGTGTCGATAAGGTTGAGTTGGTACGTGTGACCATCCTTGGCATCGTAGGTGACGCGTACAGCCTGGGCTTTGATGGTGATTCCACGCTCGCGCTCAATGTCCATCGAGTCGAGCACTTGTTCGACCATATCCCGGTCAGCCACGGTATGGGTAAACTCGAGCACTCGATCGGCAAGCGTCGATTTGCCGTGGTCGATGTGCGCGATGATAGAGAAGTTTCGGATATACTGTGGATTGCTCATAAGGCACGATTCTAACAGGGCAGGCTGCAAGCGGCGCAACCAATTTCGGGACATGCGTCACTCTTTACTCGTATGACGCCTAGAATCCGGTCGACTGTTGTGATAACATCGCCAGGTTCGTCCGCATCATCGTACCTGTAGGGCGAACCGAAAACGATAATTACCGAAGGGATCTTTCAAGTGGCAAACATCAAGAGTCAGAAGAAGCGGATAATAACCAGCGAGAAGGCCAGACTTCGCAACAAGGCCGTCAAGTCAGAGGTCAAGACTGCGATTAAGAAGGTTGACGCTGCGATCGCTGCAAAAGACATGGACACGGCTAAGACTGCCGCCAGCCAGGCAGCTAGATTGCTGGATCGTGCCGCAAGCAAGGGCGTAATCCACAAGAACCAGGCTGCCAACCGCAAGTCTGGAATCTCCAAGAGAGTGAACGGCGGCGAGTAGAACTCCGTCGCTACCCTATGGCGATCAGCGGCTTTGCGGACAGACTTCGCAGATCCAGCGCTCGTAAGCGAGCCGGGCATCCCGGCTCGTTTTCATTTCCAGCTCAGTTGACGCAAGCAACCTGAGGGCAGACACTAGCTCCTCGGAGGTATACTTTCCGGCTTGCGTAATTAATCGCTTGGCCTGCCAAGCCTGCAGCCCCCCGCCAATCGCTCGCGCCACACCCTCGGGGCCACGCGCTCCGTCAACACGATCAATGACTGCCTTCACAGAGATCAGCGTCCGGATATGTCGCGAGGTCATCGCATGGACTCCGTGTATCGACTCTCCTGATCCTAGCAATCTAGCAAGGAGCGAAAGTGCTCCCCTTACATTCCGATCACCGATGGCTTCTAGGAGTTCGAAGATCGAGGGTGGGGCTGTCTGCGTGACTACCTGCTCGACATCTTTGCGCGAGAGAGTAATCCGATCGCCTGTATAGGCGATGACCTTCCCGATTTCCGTATCGATGTGACGCAGGTCGTAACCAACGGCACTGACAAAGAGTTCCGCGGCTTCGATCCCCATCTTCTTGCCACGTTCCGCAAACATCTCTACCACGAATTGTGGGAACCTCTGCTTGGAGGGCGGCTTATACTCAGCAACACCACCCAGGGCGTCAACGGCCTTGTAAACCCGAAGATTCTTCGCAATCTTCTTGAACACCAGGACCAGAGTGGACATGGCGTTGGGGTTCTTCGCGTAATCCGCCAGGCTACCTAGCTCTGCGGTAGACAATTTGTCGGCTCTGCGTACGATGACCAAACGCCGTTCTGCCATGAACGGCAGAATATTCGCAGAGCTCAGTATCGTGTCTACGGAGGCGTCTTCCCCGTCGAGGATATCGATGTCGAATTCAGACCCCCCTGAATCGGAGATCCGTTTTACCAATCGGTCGAGCGCGCGCTGCAACAACAGTTCCTGCTCGCCATAGATGAGATAAACGGGCTTGAGCTCATTGACCTTCGAGGGCATGAATCATTACTCCTGACTTCACACTGTTGCGATGTTTGGCGAAACTATTCTCGCACAGTGCCTACTTACCTTGTATTCCTGCCTTGCCGGTATTGAGACAGAATGTCACATCTCCATCGCGATCGGTCCTCGAAATCCTGACACCGGCCTCGCGCAACAGACTCAGAGTCGACGCGGTAGGATGCCCGAACCTATTGTCGGACCCGACGCTGATCACTGCAAGCGATGGCTGCAAGAACTCCACCACTTCATCGGATAGCGCCTCGTCGCTTCCATGATGTGGAACCTTCACCACACAAACTGGCTCCAACGCTCCTTCCGCCAGAAGCGTGCCCAGCGGGCCAGACTCGGCATCACCGGTAAGCAGCAGGGACCGATTTCCCCCGGCGAAACGAATTATCACACTCGAGTCATTGACCTCCTCTCCTCGCCACTCCGCTGGTGGCCACAGAACGTCGCCCACCAGTGCACCAACCCGCAAGGTCTGCCCGCTCGATACCTCCTCCACCTGTGCGCGCAACCTGTTCGCTATACCAGGCAGCCACTCAAAGTCGGCCTTATCGGCAGTACTAGGAACCAATATGCGCTCGACGCCAACCACGCCAACTAGTCCCTCGAGGCCACCGTAGTGGTCTAAGTGGTCATGCGTGATGATAGCCGCATCTAGTGTGCGCACTCCGTGTCTGGCAACTGCCTTTCTGAGGACTTTGGGGCACTCGCCAGCATCAATCAATACGCTGCTGTCACCGCAAACAAGAAGGATGGCATCTCCTTGTCCGACATCCAGAAAGATCGCCCGCGAAGCCGACGGGCTCACGGGCGCTGTCACCCACATCACAGCCCCCGCCAGCAAGGCAGTAATCGCCAAACGGGCGACACGACCGTCCTTGGGCTTCGGCCACCAACACCAAACGATTACTGAGATGAGTCCCAGCCCCGACCCGATTGCCGCGGCCGACCCGTGTAAAGCGATCGCAGCATACGGCAAGGCTGCTAGCCATGCGGCCATATCTACTGAAATAGACATCGGGACAGTGGCAGCCTGAAGTATGAAGGTCCCTGTCGGGGAGTGGACCAAGTAGAGAGCGCCGCCAACAAGGCCCAGACCAAGGCTAGCGGTGACCAAAGGAAGTGCAAGAACATTAGCGATGGGACCGATCAGTGAGAGCATGTTGAAGACTGGAACGATGACGGGGACTGTCGTGACTTGCGCAACGACGGATGACGCCAAGCCCGATGTTATCCACTCTGGAAGTCTTGGAGCCGCCGCCCTGGCCCATTCGGCCGCCAAAGTGCCGAAGATGATCAGTCCAGCGACTGCGACCACAGACAGTGTCAATCCAATCGAAAACGCCCATGAGGGACGGAACAACAATAGTCCGATCACCCCGAGTGACAGTGCACTCAAAGAATCACCCCGTCGGCCAACGAGGGGTGCCATCCCAGAGATGACGCTCATGACGAAATATCTCACGGCTGAAGACTGTGCACCACTTAGCCCTACGTATGCCGCACAAACAACAAGAACTACCAGCGCTGCAGATCTCCTCGGAACCCCGACCGCACGCATCCCCAGGCTCATCAAGTACGCGACAATGACGAGATGTCCGCCTGACACTGCAATGAGATGCGAGAGTCCAGTGGTCCGGAAGTTCTCCTCGGCTATCGAACCACGCAGTCGGGTCTGATCGCCGAGGAGCATCCCCTGAAGCAGCATCGCACCATCACCCGGGATCCGATTGATACCGTCGTAGAGGCGCTGCCGTGTCGATGCCATCGACCCGACCAAGGTCGAGGCATAGGGGCCCATCTCGACCCAATAGACGCGCAGCCTGCCTGCTTCGCCCCGACGATGGGCCTTGCGAGCCCACTCATCGCGAGATGAAGCACTCTGAAAGCTGCCCCGAACCTCAACACGCTGACCGGCCCTCGGAACTGTAGCGTCGCTAGGCCAACTCACCGCCACTTTGGAGCCTTTGAGGTTCCCGTCTTCGAGCGACATGCGAACCGTGACCCGGCCCTCGTTAGAGGTCGGATCCTCCGAAACGACCCCGCTGATTTCGATAGCACCTCGCTCCTTGAGGTTCTCTCGAGCCTGATCTACATCACCCCAGTACAATCCCCCGGATACCAGTCCTGCGGTCAACCCGATGACAGCCAGACCGACTCCCCATTGTCGCCGACCGCCGAGCAACACAGACACCAGGATCGCTGCAACAATCGCAACGCAGGCTATCCACCACACCTCTTCTCGGATCACGCTGGCGCCATTCCAGGCGAAGTGTTCGGCCAAAACCACACCGAACCACTGACACCCCGCCCCCCACGCCAGCACCGGTATGGACGGTCTGACTGCTCCGCCGGTCGCATCCTCTTGCTCGATGTCGAGCGGTAGGGTCACTGAGTCACCTAACGGAGATCATCTCTTTGAGCGAATCAAATCGTTTCTGTCCGATTCCCGAGACCCGCATCAAGTCCTCAGGACTACCGAATGGCCCATTGGCCTCACGATCAGCGACTATCCTCTCCGAGATCGACGGACCGATCCCTGGTAGCGATTGCAGTTCCTCGGCTGTCGCACTGTTCAAGTCGATCACCGCGGGGTCAGAAGAGCCGACGGTTGCACGCCCGCCACTCCCCTGTTGCATTGTGGATGCCTGATCATGGGTCGGAACGAATATCTGCTCCCCGTCGGTCAAAAGACGGGCAAGGTTGATAGCGTCAGTGGAAGCGTTGCCCAAAGGCCCGCCAGCGAGAGATATCGCGTCTTGAACCCTACTTCCAGGGGGACATTCCACAACGCCTGGACGCAAAACAGCACCCGCAACGTGTACAACAAGCGTTGCTTCTACAGCAGCAGACACCGTCTCAGTTGCAGATCCTGGCGAGTTCTCTGGCCGAGCGATATCGGTCACAGGCGCATCTATCGAGAACTCTTGATCGCTGGCCAGTCCCCCTGGCCACCAGCGAAAGAGAGCAAAAACAATCCCGCAGATGAAGATTGCCGCTCCGACATACACGATGTAGCGATTCACATGCGCCAACCCGGCACGTGCGAGCAGTTCGTCGAGGCTTCCTCGGCGAGTAGGATGGTTCACTTACAAGCCCCCTCAGGCGTCACAGGCAGAAGCCTTTGCAGCCGAGGGGAGGCTGAAAATCGGTCAGTCGATCATCGCATTATCGGCGATGCATCCGATTAGACCATGACCATCGAACCAGAACCTTACCTGTGTCTGAACCGAATCCAACCGCAAGACTGAAGGACGCTACCCGCCAGCCATCACTATGCTGACAAGCTTGCGCGGCACCACGACTACCTTCTTGATGACTGCACCCGCGGTCTGGTCTGAAACCGACGACAAGGCGAGCTCCTTGACGGTTTCCTCAGAGGCATCTGCAGACACGCTGATCCTAGCTCTGACCTTGCCGTTCACCTGAACTGCCATTTCGACCGTGTCCGCAACGACCGCGGCTGGATCGAACTCGGGCCACGGCTCGAGGTGAATCGAACCCGTACCGCCGAGGAGCTCCTGCCACATCTCTTCGGCGATGTGCGGAGCATACGAAGCTAGCAGCTTCACGAGCACCTTCGCGACTTCGAGTTGCAATCCGGTGTTACGAGTGTCACCTTCAGACGCGTTGCGGTACTGATACGCCGCATTGGTGAGCTCCATCATCGCAGCGATCGAGGTGTTCAGGGAGAAGCGAGCAACATCATCGGTCACCTTCTGGATGACCCTGTGGATTTCTCGGTACAGCACTGCCTGCGCCTCGCCTGTCACCGTTAGTTGCGACCCGCTGTCGGCGTATTCGGCCGAAATCGCCTCTACCAGACGCCAGACCCTGGCAAGCCAACGATAGATGCCCTCCAGACCCTCGTTGGACCACTCGAGGTCCTTGTCCGGCGGCGCCATGAAGAGAATGTAGAGGCGAAGCGTATCAGCGCCGTAACGGGCGATAATCTCCTCGGGGGCTACTACGTTGCCTCGGGATTTGGACATCGTCTCGCCGTCCTTCTTGACCATCCCCTGAGTCAGAAGGTTGGTGAAGGGCTCGGAGGCCTCGATCAGCCCCATGTCGCGGAAAACCTTGGTGAAGAAGCGCGAATAGAGTAGGTGCAGGATGGCGTGCTCGATCCCACCGATATACTGGTTGACCGGCATCCAGTGAGAAGCCTTCGCACGGTCCCATATCTCGTCTTCGTTGCGAGCATCGCAGTACCTCAGGTAGTACCACGAAGAGCACGTGAACGTGTCCATCGTGTCGGTCTCCCGCCGAGCAGGACCGTCGCACTCCGGGCAAGTGGTCAGGTAGAACTCAGGATGATCCGCAAGCGTCTCGCCCTTGGTGATGTCGACATCAGGCGGCAGGATTACCGGCAGATCCTTCTCGGGAACCGGAACCAGGCCGCACACCGGGCAGTGGATCGCCGGGATAGGGTTGCCCCAGTAGCGCTGCCTAGAGATCAGCCAATCCCTCAGACGGAAGTTGATAGCCCCCTGGCCCTTGCCGTTGGCCTCCAGCCACTCGATGACTTTGCGGACCCCTTCACCGTCCTTCCCGGTAGGGGTACCAGTGAAGTCGTGTGACTGCACCATCACGCCAGACCCATCGTAGGCCGAGTCCCAATCAACATCTTCGACCACCCGCTGGGTTTCGCTCTTCAGGCGCTCGTAAAGCGGATCTTCCACCGAGAGAACCACCGGCGGAATCGGCAGCCCGTAGGTCCGGGCGAACTCGAAATCCCGCTGATCACCACAGGGCACGGCCATCACAGCACCAGTTCCGTAGTCCATGAGGACATAGTCGGCGATCCAGACGGGCACTCTCTCGCCGTTTACGGGATTGATGACGTATCGTCCGGTGAAAGCGCCAAGCTTGGGCCTCTCGGTCATGGAGCGTTCGACTGCGCTTTGGCGAGCTGCTGCCCTTTGAACCTCGACTACAGCCGACTCGAACTCGGTGCCGACGACCATCTGGTGCACCAGTGGATGCTCAGGAGCTAGCAGGAAGAATGTACAACCAAAAAGAGTGTCAGGGCGTGTGGTGAACACCGAGACCGTCTCCCCAGACGGGCTCCCAGTCGCGTCGCACCACTCGAAGTCGACAAGAGCGCCTTGGGAACGCCCGATCCAATTGGCTTGCATCGCCTTGACGCGCTCGGGCCAGCCGGTCAGCGTCTCCAGATCATCGAGCAGCTCCTGCGCGTACTCGGTGATCTTGAGGTACCACTGCTCCAAGTCGCGCTTGACCACGACGGTCTTGCAGCGCCAGCACTCGCCATCGCCCAATACCTGCTCGTTGGCGAGAACGGTCGCACAGTCCGGGCACCAGTTCACAGGTGACATCTTGCGTTCCACAAGCCCGCGGTGCCAAAACTGCAGGAATATCCACTGCCCCCACCGGTAGTAGCTCTGGTCGCACGTCACCACACTGCGGTCCCAGTCGTACGCGAAGCCCATCGCCTCGAAGCTGGCTTTCTGCTTCTCGATGTTCGCATAGGTCCAGGTAGCGGGGTGTGTGTTGCCTTTGATGGCGGCATTCTCGGCAGGTAGTCCGAAGGCATCCCAACCCATCGGGTGCAACACATCGTACCCGCGCATCTTCAGCTGCCGGGCGACGACGTCGCCTATCGTGTAATTGCGAACGTGTCCCATGTGAATGTCGCCGCTGGGATACGGGAACATCTCGAGTACATAGTACTTGGGCTTGCCAGGTTGCTCGATGACCTTGTACAGATCATCCCGCTTCCACGCCTGTTGCCACTTGGGCTCTATGGAACTCGGGTCGTAATCGCGATTCACAGACACTCCTCCAGCCAGCTTATGGTAGTCATCTTGGGATTCTAGCGGAGCAGAACGCGATTAGGAATCGCTTCTCAAAGCCCGCGACCCGGTACGGTGAGCCACTCGCCCACCCCACGGTAGAGCGTGCGCGCAATCGAATCCGCCCACGCAGGATCCGCGAACATCACAGCGTCCTCGGCCACAGCCAGTGACCCAAGAGTGATCCGCATCGCCGGAGCACTCACCGCCGTCGTCACAGGGTCGCCAGGAATCTCGCCTTGGACGTTAGCTTTGCCGTCCTCTGTGAACGCGATTCCGACTCCCCGCGCCAAGGCAATTGCTGAGTCGTAGGTGCCCGGCGCGGAGACCCGATTGACCGCACGGATGTGGACGCCGGGCTCCTCGGCGCGGGTAGTCAAGTCCAGGCCTATGATGGCGGATATAGTGCCGGTCACAACTGCCGAGCGAACCGGCGGCGAGGCGCACTGCGGTCCCAGTCGTACGCGAAGCCCATCGCCTCGAAGCTGGCTTTCTGCTTCTCGATGTTCGCATAGGTCCAGGTAGCGGGGTGTGTGTTGCCTTTGATGGCGGCATTCTCGGCAGGTAGTCCGAAGGCATCCCAACCCATCGGGTGCAACACATCGTACCCGCGCATCTTCAGCTGCCGGGCGACGACGTCGCCTATCGTGTAATTGCGAACGTGTCCCATGTGAATGTCGCCGCTGGGATACGGGAACATCTCGAGTACATAGTACTTGGGCTTGCCAGGTTGCTCGATGACCTTGTACAGATCATCCCGCTTCCACGCCTGTTGCCACTTGGGCTCTATGGAACTCGGGTCGTAATCGCGATTCACAGACACTCCTCCAGCCAGCTTATGGTAGTCATCTTGGGATTCTAGCGGAGCAGAACGCGATTAGGAATCGCTTCTCAAAGCCCGCGACCCGGTACGGTGAGCCACTCGCCCACCCCACGGTAGAGCGTGCGCGCAATCGAATCCGCCCACGCAGGATCCGCGAACATCACAGCGTCCTCGGCCACAGCCAGTGACCCAAGAGTGATCCGCATCGCCGGAGCACTCACCGCCGTCGTCACAGGGTCGCCAGGAATCTCGCCTTGGACGTTAGCTTTGCCGTCCTCTGTGAACGCGATTCCGACTCCCCGCGCCAAGGCAATTGCTGAGTCGTAGGTGCCCGGCGCGGAGACCCGATTGACCGCACGGATGTGGACGCCGGGCTCCTCGGCGCGGGTAGTCAAGTCCAGGCCTATGATGGCGGATATAGTGCCGGTCACAACTGCCGAGCGAACCGGCGGCGAGGCGTCCTGCATCACCATCGAGCGTGTGATGATGACCCTGGCTCCTGCTGCCTCTAGCAGTGAGCCGACCCTTCGGGCGACCTCGAGGGTGGGGTCGGTAACGGCAGCTGTCGGGGAGGCGGCTGCCGAGGCGGGCAGCGGGACCTGGATCGGCGCAGGATCTATGGCGATCACATGTCCAGTCAGATCGAGCGGCAACAAGGCTGAGACGTCCTCTGGTGCAGCAGCAATCTGCACACGAACGAAGTCACCCGTTCGCACGGTTGCTCCAGGCGAGGGAATGGTCGACAAGACCGTGTCCATCGGTGCGTCGGATGGAACTTGCTCCTCGATTATCGTCAGGCCACGTCCCTCAAGTTGTGCCCTCGCCACTGGCAAGGAAAACCCGAAAACATCGGGCATCGTGAACTCCTCGATCCCAGCCGAAAGGCGTAAGGTAACCGCAGTACCTGGGGTGACGGAGACTCCTGCAGTCGGTTCTTGTGACAATACAGTGCCGACTGGCGCGGGGTCGAACACCTGCTCCCCCACCACTGCCTGCAGTTCAAGTAGTGCGAGTCGGGCCTCAGCTTCTCCTTCGGAGACGCCTACAACGTCTGGAACGACAACCCTCTCCAGCTGAGTCGAAACCACGACAGCTGCCACAGTGACGATCGCTATGACAGCCAAAATACCTACAGCGATGTAAACCTGCTTTGGGATCAATGGGGGCCTTACCGGCCGATCCCGCTCGATCATGTGGACTGCCTTTCGGTGTGTAGTGGAGCAATCGGTCAGAGGCAATATTACCACCACAGCCGAGATGGGGCTCGCTGTTCGTGCCGATGACTCCGGAAGTCTGTTTCGTGACTAATGGGAGTTAATGGGTATAATTTCATTAAGTATCGTTATCGATGGAGGAGGTGCAGGGTATTGTGAGCGACGAAGTCAAAGCCAAGAAACCGATTCCCCTCGCAATTGCTTTGATTGTAGGCGCATTGATGCTGGCGCTCGGCTTAGTTGGCTGCGCCCAAGAAGAACCGGCGGTCGAGGAGCCGGCGGTTGAGCTCTCACAGGCAGCATCAGAGTATTGGCAGGATCGCTTCCCAGCCCAGGTAGCGAGTTACCTACGGACCACAGAGATGACCGAAACCGCACACGCCGGATCCGTCCCGTACCAGAAGCTTGACGAGTACCCCTTCATGCGGGCCATGTACCATGGATTCGGATTCTGGTTCGATTTCCGTGAATCGCGTGGTCACCTGTTCGCCGTCGAAGACACTATGATCAGCGGGCGCCCCAAGTTCGGCGGTGTATGTTGGGCCTGTAAATCTGCCGATTATCCAGCATTGGTGGCTGAATATGGTGAGACAGAATTGAACACCATGCTCTGGAGCGAGGCAGCCGACAAGACCACGCATCCCGTCGCATGCATCGATTGTCATGATGCGGAAAGTCCCGACTTTGAGCTGACACTTACCCGCCCCTGGCTGGAGGAGGCCATCGTCGCCCAGGGCAAGACCCTCGAAGACTTCGATATGCGCTCATTGGTGTGCGCCCAGTGCCACTCTGAGTACTACTTCGAGGCCCCCGGGGTTGAGAACCGCATAGTGTTCCCATGGAGTGTCGGGTTCACCGCTGAGGACGCTCTCGCACATGTCGATGCCGAAGGGTTCTCAGACTGGACTCACCCCCGCACCGGTGCCGGAGTGCTCAAGGCACAGCACCCGGAGTTCGAGTTCTACCAGGACAGTATCCATGAGCAGCTTGGCCTTCAGTGCGCTGATTGTCATATGCCCAAGGCGCGGGATGCTGAGAACAACGAGTACACTTCCCACTGGCTGACAAGCCCCCTCTTGACCGTTGAGCCCTCCTGTCTAGGGGAATGCCACGCCGATGGCGATGCGATAATCACTAGAACTGAGGACCTTCAGTCAGAGATCAGGACTGAGGCCAACGCGATCGGTACTGATCTGGAGACTGCGATCAACGCTCTGCGCGACGCTAGGCGCAATCCCGAAGCCGACCAAGCTTTGATTCGCCAAGCGCAAGCGCAGCACCGTCGCGCACAGACCCTGCTTGATTGGATTCTGGTGGAGAACAGCACTGGCTTCCACGACGGTGCTGAGGCCAGGGAAACACTGGCCGGTGCACGTAAGGCCACAGATGAGATGGCCCGCTTGACCCAGGCGTCACTGCAATAGCCACTAAATAGCGTTGCCCTGTTTGAGGACAGGATCCGTCTGCCGCCGGTGCAGGAAGTGCGCCGGCGGCAGACTTCTTGCAATATGTGGCTACCCGGGTATATCCTTATGCGCCATTCGGAGTCAGTATCAGCTATTCGAGCACCTGAGGAGCTAATGATCTATGCCTACTTACGACTTTCGCTGCACGAGCTGTGGCAAGACAGTTGAGATTACGCTCCCAGTCGGGTCTACCCATGACGATCCGTGTTCTCTATGTGATGCTCCCATGAAGAGGGTCTTCACCCCGGTAGGCGTTGTTTTCAAGGGCTCGGGTTTCCACAACACTGACTACAAGAGCAAGCCAAAAGATAAGCCTGCCGTCGCTAGCTGCGATTCGGCAGGCTCGAAAAGTGCCTGCAGTACCTGTCCTGCAAAGTCCGACTAAAGCCGCTAGTCCATTCGGACCCAGAAATGCTCTCCCCCGGTCCGGTAGACGGTCTCGATGAACCTCACCGTGCCGGTCTTGCCGTCCATCGCGATCGAGTGGGTGCGCGACCCTGCGCCGAAGTACTTGACGCCCCGAAGCATCTCGCCGTCGGTGACTCCCGTAGCGATGAACGCTGCCTCGTCGGTGGCTACAAGGCAGTCCATGTCCAAGATCCCGTCGATGTTGCACACCGCCATCTTTTCAGCGCGTTCACGCTCCTCTTGGCTGCGGAATGCGAACCGTCCCATGAAGTTGCCGCCTATGCAGCGCATCGCTGCGGCCGCCAGAACGCCCTCAGGAGCTGCGCCAATCCCTAGGTAGAGATGGATTCCTGTTCCCTGAATAGCGGTAGCGACAGCACCGAACACGTCGCCATCGGAGATCAGCCGGATCCTGGCACCAGCTTGACGGACCTCTGCGATGAGGTCGATGTGGCGGTCCCTGTCCAGTATGCACACCACGATATCCTCTACGGGGCGCTTCAAAGCCTTAGCGACAGCCTGAACGTTCTCAGTCGGTGTGGCGTCAATGTGTACGGCATCCGCTGCCATCGGTCCGACTGCAAGCTTGTTCATATAGGTGTCAGGAGCATGGAGTAGAGACCCTTCGGGGCCGAAAGCAAGCACCGCAAGCGAGTTTGGCTGCCCAAAGGCTGTCAGGTTGGTCCCTTCTAGCGGGTCAACTGCGATATCGATGCGCTCTCCGCCCGCTCCGACCTCCTCGCCGATGAAGAGCATTGGCGCTTCATCACGCTCACCTTCGCCGATAACGATGCGCCCTGATATGTCCAATCCGTTGAATGCGCCGCGCATGGCCTCCACGGCGGCACCATCGGCGGCATGTTTGTCGCCCTTCCCCATCCAACGCCCGGCTGCAAGTGCTGCAGCCTCTGTGACTTCCAGCATCTCCACTATCCGTGTGCTACGCATCGAACCTCCTTATAGAGCCGACCCGCCGAACTTACCTTCGGCGGAGCAAAGCGGCGAAATGACCGTCGAAACCTTCGATCTCGGGAATCGTCTGGAACATCCCTCCACGCATGATCGTATCGCCGAATAAACCCGCAGAGCTGGTCGCCAGGTCCACGACCTCGAAGCCCTCCCCTGCCGAAGAACCCAAAAACCCATCAACGACACCGGTGTTCTCCTCAGGGATCACCGTGCATGTCGAGTACACCACGAAACCGCCGGAGCGGACAAGTCCCGCGCCGCTGGCGAGCAGCTTGGCTCCCAGAGCAGCCATCTCGGCGATTTGGGCGGGTTCCAGTCGCCACCTCTTGTCAGGGTGACGCCTCAGGGTTCCGGTTCCTGTGCACGGTGCGTCGACCAGGACGATGTCTGCGCTGGCCGAGCCTCCCACCGCGGCAGATAGAGCCGCAGGATCGGATGCATCCGCACACGCCGTGGTGACGCGCGGGACGCCCAGCAGCCGCATGCGTTCGGCGATCACGTCGGTCTTGAAGCCATGGATGTCCGTGGCAACGACCTCGATCGAGAATCCCGACCGGGCCGCCGAGAAGTGCATGAGCGCACTCTTGCCGCCCCGGCCAGCTGCGATGTCGATCACGCGCATACGATCGGCAAGCGGCATCATCGCGACCACCGCCTGTGCGGCGGCGTCTGCCACGATGGCGAGTCCTTCGGCGAGTACGCCTGAGCGCAAGACAGCCGAAGCCGAGCCGCAACGTATGCAACCCGCAGGCCCGAAAGACTCAGGGGAAGCCCCCGCCTCCTGGAGTCGCGCAAAGAGGGCCGCCTCGTCGCCCTTGAAGGGATTGTGCGCCAGGTATAGTGGGGCCGGTGCCGTGTGCGCACGCATCATCTGGGAGGCTGCATCCCAACCCAGGTCCTCGGTCAAACGCGTGGCCAGCCAGTATGGGAAGCCGGTCAGTCGGGCGAGCGCTTCGGGGTCGGCATCGGCATCGCCGAAAGGGAACTCGGGCGCCTCCTCGGCGATTCGGCGCAGGACGGCGTTGGCAAGCCCTTTTGCGCGGGGTGCGATCGCTCCGACCATCTCGACTCCCTGGTCGACGGCGACATGCGCAGGTGTGCGTAGGCACAACAACTCGTAGGTCGAGAGCCGCAGCGCATCGAGCACCTTGGGTTCGACGCCGGATGGGCGCTTCAGGTGTTTCGCGAGAACCTCATCGAGGACACCGCCCATCTCGACGGTGCCGTAAGCCAGCCGAGTGGCCAGTGCGGCGTCGCGCTCATCGAGGCGTGAGTCTTCAAGCTCTGCCGAGAGGACCTCGTGTGCCCAAGAGCCACCTCGGCGGACTCGGGCGATGACCCTAAGGGCGACTCGACGAGCCCTAGCCACACTCATGGGATAGGCTCCCACCGCGTGTCATCCGCGAGGCGCAATCCGCAAGCGAAAGCCTTTCCGCACACGGGGGCCTTGCCAGCGGAACACACGAACTCGAGCAGCAGGCCGCCGTCGGCGAACCCGGCCACCA
>JAMDCK010000039.1 GCA_023488435.1 Actinomycetota bacterium | reverse complement strand
TCGGGAAGATGTTCAGCAAGAACCCGTTCAAGGTCTGCGCAGCTTACAAGAAGGCGAAGCTCACACAGTATGCGCACGACCGCGAACTGGCCCGCGAGCAGAAGTCGCTGCTTAATCAGCCATGGGACGCTCCGCGTATCCTGCTGGTCGGGCACGCCTACAACAACCACGACGAGTTCATCGGCATGCCCGTCAAGAGGTACCTCGAGTCGCTCGGCGCGACCGTCTTCGATTCCGAGGCCTTCGACCACGATCATGCTCGGCAGCTCTACTCGAACATCTCGACCGACGTGAAGTGGACGTACAACAAGCAGCTCCTCGGCGCTGTGGAGTACTATCGCGACAAGGTCGACGGGATGATCTTCCTTGTGACCTTCCCGTGCGGGCCCGACTCGCTCATGGTCGAGCTTTGCCAGCGCAAACTCAAAGACGTCCCGATTGCCACGCTGGTCCTAGACGAGCTCACCGGCGAGGCCGGCCTGCGCACCCGTCTGGAAAGCCTGGTCGACATCTTGCGCATGGAAGCCGCCAACAAGCGGGGCCAAGCGGCATCAGAGGAATCGGAGGCCCCTCGTGGAGCAGCTTAAAGTCACATTCCCCCACATGGGTGAGTACTGGATCGGCTTCAAGGCCCTCGCCGAGCGCATGGGCTGCGAGGTCGTCCTCCCGCCCAGGATGACCGTGCAGACGCTCGAGCTGGGCACCCGCCACAGCCCCGAGTTCGTCTGCGTACCCTTCAAGTACAACCTGGGCAACTTCATCGAAGCGATCGAGCTCGGCGCCAACACGATCATCCAGGCCGTGGGAGGCTGTCGCTTCGGCTACTACGCCGAGGTACAGGCGGCGATCCTCAAGGACCTGGGCTACGACGTGAGGTTCATCCGGATTGACTCGGGCGGAAATCCCCTGGAGTTCGTCAAAGGCTTCCGAGACAAGATGGGCACTAACAAGCCCCTGCGTGAGGTCAAGGACGCCTTCTTCTTCGCGGCCAGGCTTGGGCTCGCCATCGACGAGATCCAGGATTTCGCCCGCAAGAACCTCGGCTTCCAGATCACTCCGGGACAGATCGAGGCCATCGAGACGAAATACCTGGCCCAGCTCGCAGTCGCGGCCACTATGCGTGAGGTGGATGCCATCCGCCAAGAGGCCAAGGCCGAGCTTGCGACCGTGGCGCTCAATCGCCCAGAGAACCCGCTGCGCGTAGCCATCCTCGGCGAGTTGTATCTTGTGCTGGAGCCGTTCTCCAACTACGACATCGGTCGTCAGCTCGCGCTGCGCGGCATCGAGGTCCACCAACCGCTGACCATCACCGAGATGATCAACCACTCGATCAAGGGCTTCAAGCACGTCGATGAGCTCATCGCCCACTCCGGCGGCTGGGTGGATCACCACCTCGGCGCGCACGGCACCGAGTCGGTGTCGCTGTCTTACACTCTTATGAAGGAAGGTTTCGACGGCGTCATCCACCTCAAGCCGTTCGGCTGCATGCCGGAGGTCAACGCGATGTCGGCGATGCAGAAGATGTCCCGCGAATACACCTTCCCGATACTGTTCATTAGCTATGACTCGCAAACCGCCGAGACCGGGGTCAACACCCGCATCGAAGCGTTCTGCGACATGTTGGAGATGCGCAAGAAAGGGGCCGTAAGTGCTTAAGAGCTATCTTGGAATCGATATCGGATCGATCTCGACCAAAGGCGTCGTGGTCACCGAGGAAGGCAACATCCTCGCCAGTTCATACCTTTGGACGGAGGGCAACCCGATCGGGGCGGTCAAGCGTCTGCTGACCCAGCTGGAGGAGGACCTCTCCGGCACCGAGGCTAACATCGTGGCCGTCGGCACCACTGGCTCTGCCAGGGAGCTCATCGGAGCGATCCTCGGCGCACAGGCCATCAAGAACGAGATCACGGCGCATGCGATGGGAACGCTCTCGTTGCACCCCGACGTGCGCACCATCTTCGAGATCGGCGGCCAGGACAGCAAGATCATCATCCTGCGCGACGGGATCCCGGTGGACTACGCCATGAACACGCTCTGTGCCGCGGGTACGGGCTCCTTCCTCTCCTCGCAGGCCAAAAGGCTGGGCATTCAGGTCGAGGAGTTCGGCGATTACGCTTTGCGTGCCGAGCGCCCCACCAAGATCGCCGGTAGATGCACCGTGTTCGCCGAATCCGACTTGGTGCACAAGGCGCAGATGGGTTACGCAATCGAAGACATCGTCGCTGGTCTGTGTAACGCCATCGTGAGCAACTACCTCAACAACGTGGGCAAGGGCAAGAAGATCGAGGCCCCAATCGTCTTCCAGGGCGGGGTGAGCAAGAACGTGGGCGTGGTCAAGGCTTTCGCCGACGCCACGGGTCACGACATCCTGGTCGACGATTGCGGTCACTTGATGGGGGCCCTCGGAATCGCGCTATTGGCCAAGGCTTCGGGCCTTGAGGACGACTTCGACTTCTCGATCCGCTCGATGTCGTTCAAGACAACCGGCCTCGAGTGCGGTCGCTGCCCGAACAACTGCGAGATCGTCTGCGTCCTTAGAGACGAGGAGTTCCTAGCCGGGTGGGGCAACAGGTGCGAAGTGGGTCTTGAGCAGATTATGCGTCCCGAGTAAAAATTTTACTTGAGCGAATCCATTCCGGCGGTTATTGTCTTGTGTCAACCACCAAAGGAGGTATGCGCATGGAAGCATATAAAGTGCTGCCCGGCCCAGAGGGCTACCTGCCACCGGCCGCCGCAATGCACGGAGCCCAGATTCCCGGAGGTCAACGCGATGTCGGCGATGCAGAAGATGTCCCGCGAATACACCTTCCCGATACTGTTCATTAGCTATGACTCGCAAACCGCCGAGACCGGGGTCAACACCCGCATCGAAGCGTTCTGCG
>JAMDCK010000038.1 GCA_023488435.1 Actinomycetota bacterium | reverse complement strand
GCATCGCATTCCGCACCCGCGGCCCTTACCGCGGTAAAGGCGACTTCTCGATGAGGCCCGAGGCCGATGGCACCCGCATGAGTATGACCGTCTCCATCGAGCTCAACGGCGTAATCGAACTCGCCGAAGAGAAGATCCGCGAAGGCTTCGAGTCCAGCGCCCGCGAGAACCTCGCGCGCCTCAAGTCGCAGATGGAAGCCAAGTAGCGCGAGCAGAGGGCGCCCCCAGTGCTATACTCGGATGCGGAGCACGGGGCACGATCCCGCGCTCCCGTCACTGCGAAAGGGGACCCACCGATGCCCAATGGATCGACCCCGGTCTTGAGTGTCCGAGGACTCACGAAGCACTACGGCGAGCTTCAGGCGGTGCGCGGTGTCGACTTCGACGTCGCACCCGGCGAGATCTTCGCGCTCATCGGCCCTAACGGCGCCGGTAAGACGACGACGCTGCGGATGGTGGCGACGATCCTACGCCCCACCAGCGGCACGATCCAGACCCCCGGGTTCGATGCGGTACAGGAACCGGCGCGCATGCGGCAGATCATCTCCTACCTGCCAGAAGAGGCCGGCGCATACAAGAACCTCACCGGCATCGCGTACCTCAAGTTCGTGGCCGACCTCTTCTTCGACGATCGTGAGCGCGCGGCACGTGCAGTGGAGGTGGGGCGCGAAGTGTCCGGGCTCGGCAAACGCCTGAGCGACAAGCTCGGCTCGTACTCAAAGGGCATGACGCGCAAGCTGCTACTCGCCCGCACCGTGATGACCGAGCCTACACTCGCCATCCTCGACGAGCCCACGAGCGGCCTGGACGTCATCAACGCCCTGGAGCTCCGAGAGCGCATCCGCACGCTGGCGACAGGCGGGATGTCGGTGCTGCTGTCCAGCCACAACATGCTCGAGATCGAGTTCCTCTCCGACCGTGTGGCGATAATCGCCGAGGGACGCATCCACGCCACGGGCACCGCGTCCGAGCTCAAGCAGCAATACGACGCCGAGAACCTCGAGCAGGTGTTCGCTCGGATCGTCGCTGATGGACGGGAGGCGGCGTCATGAGGCGGTTCTTGGTGCTGCTGAAAAAGGAGCTCCGGGAGCTCATCACCTTGCAGACCCTGCTCCCGTTCGTGGTGGTCATAGTGATGTTCGTGGCGCTCGGCCAGATGCTCTCAACAGTCACAGCGGAGCAACCCGACACGTTCCCCGTGGCTATCGCCGACCGTGATGGAGGGCCGATCGCAGAGGTGGTCGTCACCACGCTCGAGCAGGCCGGGTTCGTGCCGACGATGGTGGACGGGACAGTGACAGGAGAGAACGTCCGCGCCCTGCTCGACGAGGCGGGTGCGAACATCATCGTGGACATCCCGGACGGCTTTTCTGCGGCGATCACAGCGGGTGAGCCACAGCAGCTCGCGGTGTGGACCGAGATCCGCAGCTTCTCGTTCGTCGGCAATGCCGACATCGCCGCGCTCGAAGGGGCTATCGCGGCGGTCAACGCCTCGGTCGCCTCGGCAGTGGCGGCCCAGGCCGCTCCAGGTGTCCCGCTCCAGATGCTCCAGACACCGGTGGTGCCTACCGAACACGTGGTCATCGGTGACCGTTCGGCAGAGGTGCCCGTGCTCGCGGTCATGGCGTTCGTGGGCCAGCAGACGACGCTCATCCCGATAGTCCTGTTCTTGGTCATCATCTTCGCGAGCCAGATGGTCGCGACGACCATCGCCACCGAGAAGGAGAACAAGACACTCGAGACGCTACTCTCCTACCCGGTGACCCGCGCGGCGATAGTGACGTCGAAGATGGTGGCCGCCGCGCTGATCGCGCTGTTGTCAGCCGGCGCTTACATGCTTGGTATGCAGCAGTACATGAGGGGAATCGAGACGGGCCTCGGTGCCAGCACAGGCATGCCCGCCGCCGAGGCTTCAGAGGCTGCGATGGAAGCACTCGGGCTCACCTTCGGGCCGAGTGACTATGCGTTGTTGGGACTCACGCTGTTCGCGGGGATCCTGGTGGCACTTTCGATCGCGATCATCCTAGGCGCTTTCGCCGAGAACGTGAAGTCGGTCCAGGCGCTGCTCACTCCACTCATGGTGTTCATGCTGATCCCGTACTTCCTGACGCTCTTCCTCGACCTGTCGGTCCTTCCCGACGCGGTGCGCATCGCGGTGATGGCGATTCCGTTCACCTATCCGTTCATCACCGGACCGGCGCTCTTCTTGGGCGACTACGGGACGGTGTGGTTCGGCATCGCCTACCAGCTTGTGTGGTTCGCAGTGTTCGTGACGATCGCCGCCCGAGTGTTCTCGAGCGACCGCATCCTCACGATGAAACTGTCATTCGGGAAGAAGCGGTAGGCCCATCCGCCGAAAATCGCTTTCCGGCGACCGAATCCGCTCCCTACTGCACGGGCTCGAACTCAAGCAGGTCGGTTCCATCGCCGACGAGCACCAGGTTCGCACCCTCCATGCGGAAGGAATCGACGCTGCCCAGCAGCCCCATGTAGACGGTCTCGGCCTGCATGGCCTCGTCGGAGCCGGCCATCAGCGTCTGAGCGATCTCGGAGGTACTGAAGGCGCCCTCAGGCGTGAACTCGAAGCCGCCGGTGTAGGAGTTGACCGGGGCCCGTCCGCTCGCCTGTCCGTCGGCGAGCGAAAGGGTGATCTCGTGCGGTGTCGGATCCACCTCGGTGTCAGACCAGCCGACAAGACGCCACTCGGTGCCATCGAGGTCGACCGGTGCGTCAGCGGTGCCGCAACCCGGTAGAACGATCGCTGTCATGGCAAGCGCCATCACGATCGCCGTGGTCATCGTAGCCTGTCTGATGCTCATGGGTACTCCTCGTCTGCTAGGCTGTCATTGGCGTGCCGATGTGTATGACGCCGAGGAGAGCGCGGGGGTTCACAGCACTCGCCGTCCCACCCTTTGCGTTGCAGAGTCCCTCGGGTTACCATCGACCCTACGGGGAACTGGCTGCACGGGAAGGCGGGTTCGGTGAATCCCTATCATTCCTCGCCCTGCGCAAGCCGCACGAGGTCGACACTGAGGTCGTCGAGTGGCTCCGGGAGGCCTGGTCGATCGCCGCCGACTAGCGCTGACTCTAGAAGAGTTCTCAGCTCAAGAGCTCGCTTCCGTCACCCGCGAGTTCTGCAACGAAGCCTGGGATCATGTCGGCTTTCACTGCCGGACTGAACAGCAGGCCTTGATAGTAACCGCAACCCATGTGCGAAAGCAGCTCAAGCTGGCGCTCCGTCTCCACGCCTTCAGCCACCGTGTTGAGGCCCAGGTGTCCTCCAAGCGAGATGATCGTCTCCACGATGGCAGCGATCTGGGGGGCGTCCTCCATCTGCCATACGAACGAGCGGTCGATCTTGAGGGTGTCGATGGGTAGGTCTCGCAAGCGACCAAGGGAGGAGTAGCCCACCCCGAAATCGTCGATCGATACGCCTACGCCAAGCGCACGCAACTCGACCAGGGTCTCATGCGCCTGGCTGGAGGTGAGCGCAAGCCCCTCGGTTATCTCGAGGTCCAGAGATATCGCCTCCAGCCCGGCATCGGTAAGCGCCGACTGAACGCAGTCGATCAATCCCGGATGGAGCAGTTGGTACACGGACAGGTTCACAGCAAGCCGCAAGTCGAGGCCCTGCGCCTGCCACTGGGCACACTGCGCGCACGACTCACGAAGCACCCATTCCCCAAGCGCGATGATCGCACCGCTCTCCTCGGCGAGTGGGATGAACTCAGCCGGGGAGACGGAGCCCCTGGTAGGGTGGTTCCAGCGCATGAGCGCCTCGACCGCGACGACGGTGCGGCTCTCGGCGTCGATAAGCGGTTGGTAGTGGATTGTGAACTCGGACCGCTCAAGCGCGCCCAGCAGCTCTTGCCGTAGCTCCAAGGGCAGTCTGGGCTCGTTAGGTGCACCTCCTTGGTACATGCAGTAGCGTGAACCTCCCGCGCGTTTCGCTGAGTACATCGCGAAGTCGGCCTCACGAATCAGATCTTCGACGCCTTCGCGCGAGCCGTCCGAGACCGTGACCCCGACCGAGACGCTGACCTGCAACACATGCTCGCCCACTGCGATGGGCTGAGAGACGACGTCTGCAACGCGTGCCGCGATCTCCTCGGCTTCCGCAGCGTCGATGTCTGCACACAGCAAGATGAACTCGTCGCCCCCGATGCGTCCGGCAGTGTCACAGTCGCGAACCACAGAGGCGAGCCGCTCCCCCACGACGCGAATCACTTCGTCGCCAACACCGTGCCCCAGGCCATCGTTGATGATCTTGAGACGATCCAGATCGACGAGTGCGACTGCAACCGAGCCGCCGAACATGCGGCAACTTGCTAGGGCTGCCTCGAGGCGGTCGTGTGTAAGGCGACGGTTTGCAAGGCCCGTGAGTGGATCGTAGTGGGCGAAGCGTTCCATAAGCCGAGCCGTCTCGTGCCGTTCGCTCAGGTCGCGCACAACGCTTGCAATCGCCATGCGGTTTCCCAGGTCGACCATGCGTGCGTGCACCTCGACGGGAAAGACGCGCCCATCTGCGTTCACATCCTCTGAGTCGAAGATCGCCTGACCGTGTGCGAGAAGGTACTCGAGGTAACGCGCAGCATTCTTAGCCGCATCTGGCGAGAAGACCACCTGTTCGAGGGATTTGCCCACCATCTCCTCAACTGTCCGCCCGTAGCGGGTGCATGCTGCGGTATTGACATACAGAATCTTGCCGTCGAGGTCATGCACCACGATCGAATCTGATGCCTCATCAAGGAGCATGGATTTCAACCAAAGCTCCCTGTAACTCCGCTCGAGATGCGCCTGAAACTCGTCGATCTCGTCACCCGGACTAGCATCCACGCTCGAGATGAAGTCGTCAGAAAGGACGCCTTCCCCGGTTCCCGCAATCCGATTGGAGAGAACTTTTAGGCGGCGGAAGACGAAGCTGTCGAGCATGAACATCGTGCCAATGCCTAGCACTGCGAAGAGGAGCATGGCGGAGAAGCCAGTTAGCATCCGGGCATTGTCGAGCATCCGCGCGAATGGCGTAACGTCGTGTACCAACAGGAGTGCACCGGCCTCATCTCCCGACATATCGAAGATCGGCACCAGCCCCGAAACAGTCACCTCGCCGCCGTTCTCGCGGACGACAACCGTATCCGCGCCCATTCCAAGCACGGAAGGAAGTCTATCTGACGCCACAAGTTCCTCACTTGAGCTGCCCGCCAACACGTAATCGTCATAGAGGTCCCAGTCGTCGGGTTGGCCGCTCAACCGGCGCATCTCAGACCAGTTACCGCGGTCGAGTCGCTCTTTGGAAAGCAGTAGGGCGACCTCGTTGTCGGTGCGCTCAGTGACGATGCTCAGAAAGTGGTCGATCTCCTCGGCGATTTCGATATAGCCGATCAGTCGCCCGTCGTCAGCATGCATGGGTCGCACTACTCGCAGCGCGAAGGCAGTCTTTCCCAGCTCGAGTCCCGAGGCGACTTCTCCGGTGCGTTGTGCCTGCCGAAAAGTCTCTCGCTGCAGCACGTCACCGCTCTCTTTGGGTTTGTGTGCCCTCATCAAAACCGTGCCGCCGGTATCAATGAGATAAAGGTGGGTGATAGCGTGTCGCTCTTTGAGTTCAAGCAGTAATGGGCGCGTCGCGGCGAGCATGAGCTCTTTATCGCCCGATACAAGCACCTCGCGTATCTCGTCATTCGATGCAAGCGAGTCGGCAACTGCCGACATCATTCGTACGTCCTGCGCTACAAGTGAGTCGAAGGCGCGCTGGGATTCGTAGAACGCCTCCTCGGCCATGGTATCGAGCGCGGCAGTGCTCGCCCAGTGGAGCATGAGCATTATGCCACCGACCCCGACAACAAGTACGAGGCCGCATGCCACGGCAATCTTCATCTTGATCGACTGTGAATCCCACCAGCGCATCTTCATATTTGGTGTATCGGCATCGAGGTCAGGGCGCTTGATTGACCCGCCGAGCGCGTAAAGATTCGGGGGGTCTACTCTCAGTTCAAGGGGTGGAACATTGCGAGGAACTGCTGGCATGTCGAGAACGGCCATAGGTGCCCAGCCGGAGGTTCGTACCCCTTTCTATCACAGAGTACCATCTCGTAGCCCGAACCGTACTCCCGTTTCTCGGCCATAGCCTCACGGCGTCGTCTGTCCTTTACCTTGAGCGCGCTCTCCCTGGCCGGTGTCGGCAGACTCTCCCCTGATGCTAGCGCTGCCCTGAAACGCTCCCGGCGAGAGGCGATTCCTTGGCGGTAGTGCCAGGATCTCGTCAAGATGGGTGCGCCGGTCGCCCCCCAAAACCTTGCGCGCCATGATCCGCCCCATGTCCGGCAAGCACAGGCTGCCGCACGCATGCCGAGCGGCTAAGCGCACAGATGGTAGACTTGCCGAAGATGCTACGTGAGAGGTCCCATGAAAGGCTTGAAGTCCAACTACCAGCTCGCCGACGAATTCCCTGTCCTTGGGGAGTCTAGGACTGTGCTTTGGATGGGCGGCAGCGGGATACACCGGTTCGACTACGGATACAACGAATGGGTCGAGGACAGGGAGATGTACAGCATCTTCATCGGATCACCCCTAGTCGCGCCGATCACCGAGCAGCAAGCCATGGGCACCATCCAACGCAACGGCGGTAGATGGGTGACACCCCCGGGGTGGAGTGACCCCGGACTTGGGGCGCTGGATGACCTGAAAGCAGAGATGCAAGCGAACGCCGATAGTGTTCCGATTCCAGAGGGGGCGGAGACCATCGTGGACATGGGAACGGTGGTGCCGTATTGGCTCACCGACAGCAACGCCCCGCTCCTCGGGAAGTCCCAAACTGTGCTGTGGACTGGCGGCAACGGCGTGAAGATATGGCGGTTCGATTACGAGACCGACGCCTGGGTGCTTGACCCGGGAATACCGACCACCTTCATCGGCACGCCCGAGACGATACCGATCAGCGAACAGGAAGCCCGGGAGACTATCGAACGCAACGGCGGAACGTGGGAGGCTGCGACGACCGGCGGGCGTTAGATGGGTCGTGGCTGACCGGCTCCTGCGGGAATGGCTCCGGGGCGCTCAGTCTGCATCCTCCGACTGCTCTCGAGCGCGTCTGGTGGCTGCGGCCTTCCGGGCAGCGTTCTTGAAGTGCTCGGGGTCATCGGCAAGCTTGGTAGCGACGGCCTTCGCTGCGGCATCCTTCATCAAGAGGCCCCAGTCTGCCTGGCGCTCCACGTCACGCATGACAATCAGGTGTTCGGTCGGGATGAGGCCGATGTCGTGCATCCGGTGGCAGGTCGGACATAGGATCGCGAGATTATCGACTGAGCAGTTACGCGCACTTCCGTCGAGATGGGCGACCTCGAGCACAGGCCTGATTCCGAAGCCGCAGTGCACGCAAATAGCCGGATACTGCTCAAAGGCGAGCTTGCGGTAGTTGGGAAGACCACTTCTGCCCACGCGTTCCCCTTCCGGTCGTTGTAGTCATCATGAAGCGCTTGAACAGACGCCCCGGCTCTTGCTCGTCATCCGAGGAACGGGCATCGTAACGAACCCTGCTGGCGGAGAGGGAGGGATTCGAACCCTCGATGCGGGGGATACCCGCATAACGGTTTTCGAGACCGCCGCATTCAACCACTCTGCCACCTCTCCGCGAGGTGATAGCGC
>JAMDCK010000037.1 GCA_023488435.1 Actinomycetota bacterium | reverse complement strand
GGCGGCACGGGTGCCATCCCGCAAACGGTCCGCAACCAAGTTGAGGCCAAGCTGAAGTGAGGTAGGGGTATAGGGCGTCCGGCTGTCCGATAGTGGTGGATCGGACGCCCTCCTTCGGCACCCTCACATCTGCCGCGTTTTGGCGTATACTCTATTGCCCTTGGTTTTGCTGCGGGCGTGGCGGAACTGGCAGACGCGCTGGATTTAGGTTCCAGTGGGCAACCCCCGTGGAGGTTCGAATCCTCTCGCCCGCACCACAAGGACGATCGTAACGGAAGCATTGATTCTAGGAGGTTCGTTGAACACTACCGTCGAGCGCCTTAACGCTCATACCGTCAAGCTGACCATCACGGTGCCTGCTGCCGATGTCGACGCAGCCATCGACGCCGCTTATAAGAGTATCGCCGGTAAGATCAAGATCCCGGGATTCCGTCCCGGCAGGGCGCCTAAGCCGATGATCGACACACACGTCGGGCGCGACTATGTCCACGGCGAAGCCCAGGACGAGCTGTTGAACTCGGCCTACAGCAAAGCGATCGATGCCGAGTCGCTCCGGCCGATAGCTCGCCCCGAAGTCGATGAGCCGGCCGCCATCGAGCGCGGCAAGGACTACGAGTTCACGGCCACCGTCGAGGTCCGCCCGGAGCTTGCGCTCTCCTCGGTAGAAGGGCTATCGATCACCGTGCCATCCGTGGTCACGACCGATGCCGAGATCGATGCGCAGATCGAACACACCCGCGAGCGGTTCGCCACGCTGGAGCCGGTCGAGGGTCGTGCGTTGCAGGCCGATGACTTCGCGCTCATCTCCTTCGTCGGCACTGTCGACGGCGAGGAGTACGAGGGCAATACCGTTGATCGCTACCTGTACGAGGTGGGCCGCGGGATGATGCCTGAAGCGTTCGACGAGGGCTTGATCGGTGCCGAGGCCGGTGCCGAGAAGTCGGTCGAGTTCGAGATCCCCGACACGTCGAGCAACCCGGACTTCGTTGGCAAGACGGCGCGGTTCGAGGTGACGATCCACGAGATCAAGGCCAAGACACTGCCGGCGATCGACGACGAGTTCGCGGCCAACGTCGGCGGTTACGAGTCCGTCGCCGAGATGCGCCAGTCGCTTCGCGAGACGATGGATTCCGCCAAGCAGACCGGCCGCTTGCGCGCGATCGAGCGCGAGGCCCGCGCCACACTTGCTGCGCGCCTGGAGGGCGAGGTTCCCGAGGCGATGGTGGACACCACTCGCGGCCAGATGATGCGCGACTTCATGACCGGCATGGAGTCCAGAGGCATCTCGCTACCAGAATACCTGCAGGCCACGGGGTCGGACATGGATCGCATCGAGTCTGACATCGCCGAGCAGGCCAAGCGCTCCGTGACTGAGGACCTGGCCCTCGAGGCGCTCTTCCGTCATCTAGACTTCGTGGTCACTGATGCCGACATCGATGCCGAGATTGCGATGATCTCCAGTCAGGCCGACAAGGACCCAGCCGAACTTCGCAGCTCATTCGAGGACAGCGGCGTCATCGCCGTCCTTCGCGAGCAAGTGATGCACAACAAGGCCATGGCGTGGCTCATTGACCCGGCCAACGTCGCGGTGGTCGAAGCCGCGCCGGAGACTGCTTCCGATGCAGCTGCCGACGCCGACGCCGAGACGCCTGAAGCTGACACCGAGAAGGACAAGGGGTAACCGAATGCAAACTGCGATGAATGCACTGGTCCCGATAGTCGTCGAGCAAACCTCGCGTGGCGAGCGAAGCTTCGACATCTACTCGAGGCTCCTCAATGAGCGCGTGGTCTTCCTCGGCCATGAGATCGATGATGTGATCGCGAACCTGGTGATCGCTCAGCTCATCCACTTGGAGAGCGAGAACCCCGACAAGGACATCAGCCTGTACATCAACTCACCGGGAGGCTCGGTGACCGCTGGCCTGGCCATCTACGACACCATGCAGTACATCCGCTGCGACGTCGCTACGATCTGCATCGGGCAGTGCGCTTCGATGGCTGCCGTGCTGCTCGCGGCGGGCGCGAAAGGCAAGCGCTCGGCGCTTCCCAACAGCCGCATCCTGATCCATCAGCCCTGGGGTGGCGCAAAAGGCCAGGTCACGGATATCGAGATCCAGGCGAGAGAGATGCTTCGTATGCGGGATGCGCTAGATAACATCCTGGCGACGCACACCGGACAGAAGGTCAAGAAGATACACGCCGATACCGAGCGCGACAACATCATGACCGCCCAAGAGGCCTTCGAGTACGGCATCGTCGATACGGTCGTCACCAGCCGCACACAGGAGTCCGCCGCCTCATGAGCCGCAACGAGAACCCCGATCAGCTGCAGTGCTCCTTCTGCGCAAAGACCCAAAGGCAGGTCCGTAAGCTGATCGCCGGACCCGACGCCTACATCTGCGATGAGTGTGTAGAGCTCTGTCAAGACATCGTCGACAAAGAGCTTGCGCAAGCCGAAAAGGAGATGGGCCCGGATTCGCTTCCCGTACCCGCCGAGATATACGGTGAGCTCGATCGCTACGTCATCGGCCAGGAGCGCGCCAAGAAGGTCCTCGCGGTCGCAGTCTACAATCACTACAAGCGCGTGATGATGGGGGCTTCGGATCCTTCGGCGGATGATGTTGAGATCGCGAAGAGCAACATTCTCGTCATCGGGCCGACCGGTTGCGGCAAGACGCTTCTGGCGCAGACGCTGGCGCGCTTCCTGCATGTCCCGTTCGCGATCGCCGATGCTACCGCGCTCACAGAGGCCGGATACGTCGGCGAGGACGTCGAGAACATACTGCTCAAGCTGATCACCGCCGCTGATGGCGATATCAAGCGCGCCGAACGCGGGATCATCTACATCGACGAGATCGACAAGGTCGCCCGCAAAGCCGAGAACCTCTCGATCACGCGTGATGTCTCGGGAGAAGGCGTGCAGCAGGCGCTGTTGAAGATCCTCGAAGGCACCGAGGCATCGGTTCCTCCGCAAGGCGGGCGTAAACACCCGCAGCAGGAGCTGCTCAAGATCGACACCACGAACATCCTGTTCATTCTAGGCGGCGCGTTCGTGGGCCTTGAGCGCATCATCGCTGATCGTCTCGGCAAGAAAGGCGTCGGGTTCGGCGCTGAGCTCACGGACGCCAGCAAGCACTCGTCCTCGGAGTTGTTCGCCAAGGTGCTGCCCGAGGACCTGCATCGCTTCGGACTGATCCCCGAGTTCGTCGGCAGGCTGCCGGTGGTGACCAGCGTCGAGGACCTCTCAGAAGAGCAACTCGTGCGCATCCTCACCGAGCCCAAGAACGCGCTGGTCAAGCAGTACGAGCGACTCTTCGAGCTCGAAGGCGTCGAACTCACATTCACCGAGGACTCGCTTCGCGCCGTCGCGCGGTACGCGATGGAGCACGGGACCGGCGCTAGGGGACTGAGGTCGATCATCGAGTCGCTGCTCCTTGAGACGATGTACGAGCTGCCATCGGCCACCGATATCGAGCGCGTGGTGTTCACCGCCGAAGCAGTGGCAGGTGCGACTCCGACGATCGTGCGCAAGGGTCAGGCCGAGGCTTCGGCATGAGCGAGCTGCCCAAGACCTACGATCCGGCAAGCGTCGAGGCGGCGATATTCGACTCCTGGATGCAGGGTCGCTACTTCGAGCAGGCTCCCGTCGAGGGCGTCGAGCCGTTCGCAGTCGTCATCCCGCCGCCCAACGTCACGGGCTCTCTGCACATGGGCCACGCTCTCAACAACACCATCCAGGACGTCGTCGTCCGCAGGATGCGTATGACCGGGCGCCCCACGCGATGGGTCGTCGGCACCGACCATGCGGGGATCGCCACGCAGAACAAGGTCGAACAGAAGCTCGCCGCCCGCGGGGTTTCTCGGCATGATCTGGGCCGCGAGGAGTTCATCGAGGCGTGTTGGGAGTGGCGCCGCGAGCACGGATCGACGATCATCTCGCAGCTCAAAGCGATGGGGTGCTCGGCTGATTACTCCGACGAGTGGTTCACGATGGACCCCGGGTACCAGCACGCCGTGCGCAAGGTCTTCGTCGACTGGTACGAGGCCGGACTCATCTACCGAGGCGAACGGATCATCAACTGGTGCCCGCGCTGCTCAACCGCACTTTCCGACATCGAGGTCGAGCATGAGGACGCCGAGGGCAAACTATGGCACCTGCGATATCCTCTAGCCTCGCCGAAGGGCGGCATCGACCACGTAGTGGTGGCCACAACCCGCCCGGAGACGATGCTCGGCGACACGTGCGTGGCGGTGCACCCCGACGACGAGCGTTATCGGGAGCTCGTGGGCGAGCACATCGTGCTGCCGCTTGTGGGCCGCAAGATCCCGATCGTCGCCGACGCCCATGTCGATCCTGCGTTCGGAAGCGGCGCGGTCAAGGTCACGCCAGCCCACGACGCCAACGACTTCGAGATCGGCGCGCGACACGGATGCGCGAGCATCAACATCATGAACGCGGATGCGACCATCTCGGCAGAGGGCGGCGCCTACGCTGGCCTCGATCGCTATGAGGCGCGCGAGCGGATCGTGGCCGATCTCTCCTCGGCGGGTCTGCTCGAGAAGGTCGAGCCGCACTCGCATGCGCTGGGCTCGTGCTACAGGTGCCAGACGGTCATCGAGCCGTGGCTCTCCGACCAGTGGTTCGTCGATATGAGGCCGCTGGCCGAGCCGGCGATCGCCGCGGTGCGAGACGGCCGAGTCGTCTTCCACCCCGCGCGGTGGGAGAACGTCTACTACCACTGGATGGAGAACATCCGCGACTGGTGCATCTCGCGTCAGCTCTGGTGGGGGCATCGCATCCCGGTGTTCTACTGCGACGATTGCGGTCTGACGCGGGCATCGATGGAGGACCTCTCGGAGTGTCCGCAGTGCGGCGGGGCCGTGCGCCAGGACGAGGACGTACTCGACACGTGGTTCTCCTCCCAACTGTGGCCGTTCGCGACCTTCGGCTGGCCCGAGAAGACCCCCGAACTCGACTACTTCTATCCGACCGGCGTGCTCTCGACCGCGCGCGACATCCTCTTTCTGTGGGTCGCACGCATGGTCATGAGCGGCATGAGCTGCCTGGACGGGGAGATCCCCTTCCGCGACGTCATCATCCACCCGACCGTCTTCAACGCCGAGGGCAAGCGCATGAGCAAGTCGCTGGGCACCGGCATCGATCCGCGCTACTTCGAGCAGGCTCCCGTCGAGGGCGTCGAGCCGTTCGCAGTCGTCATCCCGCCGCCCAACGTCACGGGCTCTCTGCACATGGGCCACGCTCTCAACAACACCATCCAGGACGTCGTCGTCC
>JAMDCK010000036.1:34087-52462 GCA_023488435.1 Actinomycetota bacterium | reverse complement strand
TCCACCTCCAACTGCAGACTGATGTTAGCAGAGGCCGAGGTGGGCGGCGAGGGGGTGGGGGCGAGGTGGTATCATGCGGAGAGGAGTCCTCAAGTTGGAGAGAGCCCGTGGTTTGCGTTTTGGAAGACAATATGGATGCAATCGCAGCTGCATGTCGTCACCACGGCGTGCAGCGCATGTATGCCTTCGGCTCAGTGCTGCGAGATGATGTTCGGCCGGGCGAGAACGACATCGACATCCTGGTGGAGTTCAAGTCCATGTCACCATTCGAGCTAGTCGGCGCCTATTTCGAGCCACTGGACGAACTTCGCGAGATTTTCGAATCCCCTATCGATCTTGTGATGGCCGATGCAATCAAGAACCCCTACATCACCGCCGATATCGACGAACACAAGCAGGTCTTGTATGTCGCGTGATTATCGAGCATATCTCAATGACATCCTGAACCGCTGCTTTGCAGTCACATGGATGCGGTTTTACCTTTGCTGATGCGACAACCGATTACTCAAGGAGGACTCGTTGAACGGTGGCGCCCATCTCACAATTGGTACTGGTTCTACGGTGGTCGGTCTTTTCGCGCTAAAGGCACTAGGGGTGTCTCTGGATCCGCTGACCATCTTGTTAGGCGCGATGGCAGGAGGGCTAGGCGCTCTTGCGCCGGATCTAGATCATCCGGATTCCAAGGCGAGCAATAGCTTACCGGACAAGCTGTTCGGCCTGGCAATCAGTCTGGCGATACCCTTGGTGTTCATCGGAGGGCTATTCGCTCTCTTCGGCCAGAGGTTGGGCGGGGTGGATCTGATAACTCCACTCATGCCGATACTTGAGGCGGTCGGTATCTTGATGGGCTTCGCAATTGCGCTGGTCATCGCCTCGAAGCTCATTCGCCGCCACACCTCGCACAGGGGTGCGACACACTCATACTTCGCCGCCGGAATCGCGACCATGTTTGCGGTTTTGGTTTGCCTCGTATTTTCTTGGCCGGCCTGGTTCGGGTTGCTGTTTGGATGGGGCTGGCTGACTCATCTGTGGGCAGACTCCGCAACTAAGGTGGGCTTGCCTTATCTGTGGTGGTTGCCCTTCGGCAACAGCGGAAACGTGACTCCAGTCGCTGTTCGTGCTTCGATTCCCGTCAGGGAAGTTCCGCGTCGTCAGCCGCTATCTGTGGCCCCATTGGCGGTTGAGTCGGTGACTCCGGTTTGCCCCAAGTGCGATGTGCCCATGATTTTGCGGACCGCTAAGCAAGGTGCGCAAAAAGGAAATCAGTTCTACGGATGCAAGAATTTCCCCTCCTGTCGGCAGACTAAGCCCGCCTGACCATTTCGGCGAGGTGGATCACGCCCCCGCCTCCCTTTCGGCTAACATATGTCCATCCGCAAGCTAGCAGTCAGAGGAGAAGGGGTAGCCATGGGTTTCTTTGAGGGTTTCAAGCGCGGGGTAGCGGGCGATGACACGCAGCACTACAGCATCGCAGGAACGCAGGTGCGCTGCGCCCACTGTGGTGGCCAGGACTTCGACACCGGGAAATCCCTGCTGAACACCACGGGGCTGTCGTTGCTCGGACTCGACTGGGCGAACCGCGAAGCCACCGTGCTGATCTGTACGAACTGCTCCCATATCGATTGGTTCTTGGAAGCCCCGGAGCGGATCTGAGCCGCCCCAACCGGCGGAGTAGCTCCAAGGGCCCCGGGGTGCGTATTCTACTCGGAAGTCGTTGCGCTTCCGACCCTTCTGAGTATAATGCCGAGTATGGACTTCAACCGCCTCATACGCTCGCCTGAGGGCAAGACGCTCGAATTCAAGCGCGACCTCTCGTCGGCGGGTCCGATCGCGCGCACCGCATGCGCCTTCGCGAACACCGCCGGCGGCACGCTGCTCATCGGGATCGAGGATCGCTCCTCGGCGGTCGTCGGGGTGCAAGACCCGCTCGATGCCGAAGAGCGCCTGGCCAGCATGATCGCCGACAGCATCACCCCGCGCATCCTTCCCGACATCGATATCATCCCGTGGCGCGACACGCACGTCATCGCGCTGCGCGTGCATCCCGGGCCATCGCGCCCGTACCACCTGACGCAGGCGGGACCGGAGGCGGGCGTGTACGTGCGCGTCGGGTCGACCAATCGCTGCGCCGATGCGCAACTGACCGCAGAGCTGGCACGCGGCGCCCGCAACGAGAGCTTCGACGAGCAGCCGCTACCGGACCTCGGGGTCGACGCGATCGATCGGCAGGCGTGGCGCGATGCGTTCACCGGCGTCCGTGACGTTCGCGCCCGCGACCTGCGCACTTTGCGACTGACGACCGAGCACCACGGCCGAGAAGTCCCCACGATCGGCGGCCTCCTGCTCTTCGGTGAACAGCGACTCGAACACTTCCCGGATGCGTGGGTGCAGGCCGGGCGCTTCAAGGGGGCCACCAAGGCTGCGATCGTGGATTCGGCAGACATCCGCTGCCATCCGCACGCGGCGGTCGAGCAGGCGTTCGCGTTCGTGCGGCGCAACACGGCGCTCGCGTTCGCGGTGCACGGCGGCGCCCGCCGGATCGAGGTGCCGGAGTACCCGCCCGAGGCGGTGCGCGAGGCGATCATCAACGCCGTGGTGCATGCCGACTACTCGCAGCGCGGAGCCCCGGTGCGCCTGGCGATCTACGACGACCGGCTCGAGGTCGAAAGCCCCGGGCTACTCGTCCCCGGGCTCACGATCCCCGACATCCTCGGCGGTGTCTCCAAGGTCCGCAACCGCGTGATCGCGCGGGTCTTCCGCGAACTCGGGCTGGTCGAGCAGTGGGGCAGCGGCATCGGCCGGATGCGCGAGGCGTGCGCGGCGGCAGGCGCGGCCCCTCCGCTGCTCGAGGAGGTCGGCACTCACTTCCGAGTGACGCTCTTCTCGGCACGCGACGGCGGCCCCCGCCCGATGGACGCGCTCGACTCTGCGACGCTCGAGGCGCTCAGATCCGCCGAGGGACTCACCACGAGCGAGCTTGCCGCCGAGATTGGCCGGACGCCGAGGGCGACTCGGAATCGGCTGCGCAGGCTGGTCGAGCTGGGGCTTGTGGTCGAGCTGGGCAGCGGGCCCAACGATCCGCACAGGCGCTACTTCGTCGCCGAGGAGCCGGGCAGGTATGGGAGGTAGTTGGCAATCCAGGGTATATGGGACTAGAGTTACTCAGGGGTAGTCGGTGGTCGGATGCGAAGGAATCGGTCGAGGGGTGGTCGCATGACAGGGCGGTTCATGATGGTAGCGGTGTTGATGGCTGCGCTGCTATTTACGAGCGGTTGCGAGCCGACGCAGGGCGGCGCCGACGCGGTCTACACCCAGGAGGTCCCGCCTGCGGGGGCACCACATTTGCCGCCTGGCACCAGCGTCGAGGCGACTATCGTCGGAACCGGAGATGCAACAGCCCTGCTCGAGAGCCGACCGGAGCTGGCAGAGGCGGTGATCTTGGAGCTGCCCGGATACCTCGGTTCGATCGGTCTTTCCGGCAGCCACTTCACAGTGGCGACGGAGGTCCTGGGCGGTAGAGAGAGTGAGGGCGGAGCGGAACTCTACATCGACGGTGTCATCCATTGGTGGACCCTTGAAGGAGGACGACTGGAGTACCAGAGCGCTGGGGAATTCATCGGCCGGATGCGCTTTGAGGAGTCAGCCGACAAGCTGGTCTTCTCGGCATGGGATCAACCCCTCGACGGCGCACTTCTGATTCCGGGGATCGAAACCCTCTTTCCGCGGCCCTACTCGGATCGAGCAATCTCACGGCTAGGTCCCAACCGGGCGGAGATGTGGCGGCAGGGCGAGCAGCTTGGCCAGGAGTGGGCGGCCAGCCAAGTGGCGAACTGAGACCAGGAGGCTCTTGCGCGTGCGACCTTCCTGCGTAAGACGATAGATATTCGTTGACCTCGTTGGCAAGGCACGATAGACTACCCGTTGCTTTGCGGATTACCTGATGTGTGTCCGGAAACGAAGCGGGTCGTTAGCTCAGCTGGTAGAGCAGGGGACTTTTAATCCCAAGGCCATAGGTTCGATTCCTATACGACCCACCAAAATGAATATGCCCCCATCGTCTAGTGGCCAAGGACTCCGCCCTTTCAAGGCGGCAACAGGGATTCGAATTCCCTTGGGGGCACCACATTTCCTCAGGTCAGAGGGGGTACGGCCTCTGATTTGGTGCCCGATTTGGTGCCCGATTGCTTTTCTACTGCACCTAGAGCGCCGCTGAACAGGTCGCCGATACTGTCGGCCGCGGCCCTCTGAGTGACCCGATCGGACCAGCAATAGGTGTCCATCGTGTACGCCGACGAGTGGTGACCGGCGATCTCCTGGACGACCTTCGGGCTGTTTCCCTGTCTGAGCATGAGCGAGAGCGCGGTGTGGCGCAGGTCGTGGAACCTCGGCGCCAGGCGCGAGGACTTCCTGAACTCCTGCCAGACCCACTCGAACCGCGACGGCCACCACGGTTCGCCATTCTCTTCAGAGAACACCAGCGGGCCATACTCAAGCTGGTAATCCTCGCCGGCGAGCTCTCGACGCGCCCGGCGGTCCTCGTGTTCATCCTTAGCGAATGCCAGCGCAGTGACCAGGATCGCGGGCATCTCGATGGTCCGACGCGATCTCTCGCTCTTCGGGCCCTTCAGCTCGTAGCCGCCGGGTCCCTCGTCCCACGCTCGCACGACCGAGAGCGTACCGCGCACGAGGTCAACATCATCCCAACTGAGTGCGAGGATCTCGCCGCGCCGCATGCCGGTCGTGACCGCCAGCAATACGGGCAAGTAGAGCCGAGTCCCTTCCACTGCGTTCAGAAGCGCAGCGACCTTGTGTTCGCCGAGTACCTCGACTCGATGTCGCTTCGGTCGAGGCAGTTCAACGCCACGCTCGGTGTCGGCCGGATTGAATGCGATCCTATCTAGCTTGACGGCCTGCGAGAGGGCCTTGTGTAGCACGGCGTGTGTCTGGATCACGGTGCGCGCCGAAAGCCCAAGTCCGCCGTTCGCCTTGGGTAGCTGCATGCGCGTGTACAGCGCCTGGATGGCCTCCGCGCTGAGCTTCTGTAGGCGCAGCTCTCCCAGTTCGGGCTTCAGGTACCGTCTGATGATTCCCTGATAGCCCTTGAGCGTCGAGCCCGCCCGTCCGATCGGCGCATAGTCCTTGATCCATACGTCGAGCCAATCGGCCACGCTCTGGCCCTCGGGCTTGACGTACATACCTCGGTCACCGGAGGTGAGTAGTCGTCTCATCTCCCGGTCGGCTGCGGACTTGGTGCCGGTGACGTAGTAGAAGTCGCGTTGGCGATTGCCGGCACCATCCCGACCCCGGTCAATGACGATCTTCCACCGATCGCGGACTACCTTGCCCTCTCTCTTGTAGGGCTGCACGTGACCCTTCATACCCCGGTGCCTCCAGACACGGTTTGACGATGCATTCGCTTCCGGCACCGGTCACTGCAGGTCTTCCTGTCAGACCGGGCCTCGGTCGCATCCCACCAGTCGCCACAGACCGGACACGGGCGATACTCTCGCTGCCCGTCGACCGCGAGCGCGAACTGCAGCCACATAGCCGCGATGAGTGACCGAACTTCGAACGTGAGCCGGAGACCATCTGGCTGCGCGCTCGTTACTCGCATCACCACGCGCACGGTCGCGCACATCTCCGATATGAGATTGGCGAGAGCGGCCCGGGCCGCCGCCTCGGGGAGGCTGGCCTTCATGAGCGGCGTGGCAGGCTCGAACTGCTCGTCGAACGTCTTCGGAGTGGTCAATCCGAGGTCGTGCTGCGCCGATGCGGTGCGTGTCCAGACCATGTACTTGGGTGCGGGCTTACCCGGCTCGACAAGGGAGTCGTACGGCTTCACGAGCAGATCCGTACCTATCAACTCATCAGCCCTTCCTTCGTTGATCGCGTCCCACAGTCGAACTGCGAACGCGAGCATCTGACGGTGCCCCCGCCAGATCTGGAGACTGCGCCCCTCCGAGTACACGAGGAACGGGTCATTGCTCGCCATCTCCTCGGCAGTTGCGATGTGGTCACCCACAACCACCACACCGCCGCCATCGTCGCGCGCATCGTGTTGGTCGCGCTTGCTTCGATTCCGATCGGCTATCTGCTCGAATGGATCATGGGCATCGGACTTGGCGACAGTCCAAGACCGCCAAGTGAAGGGACAGTGATAGGTGAGTAAGAACAAGCAGTCCAAGCCAGCAGTACCTGAGGTCGCGAAGGCGGGGGGCGCATCTGGGGCGCCGGCGCGTTCGAAGAACGCGATCGTTCTTCTCGTTGTGGCGGTATTCCTTGGCTTCATCGTCATGAAGCTGGCGCTCGACAGCACCGCATCCACGGTCTCACCTGGGACAGAGGGCGCGACATCGGGTACGAGTATCACCTCGGTCCGCAACGACGCCATGGTGGACTACGACGCAGCCGTGGCATCGGGGAAACCGATCTACGTGCTCTTCCACTCGCTCACCTGCGAGCCATGCGTCGAGATCTCCGCTGTTGTTGATCAGGTGATGCCGGGCTATGAGGGCGACGTCGTCTTCGTCAACGCCATCACGGACGACCCCTCGGCTCAGCAGCTGGCTGCCCAGTTCTCGTTCCAGTACATCCCGACGTCGTTCTTCATCTCGCCGGGCGGCACCGAAGTGGTCGACTCGTTCACCGGCGCGATGGAAGATGCGCAGATGCGCGGCTACCTGGACGCCCTGGTGAAGGCCCAGTGAACATCGAGAGCCTCGCATCGGGCCTGACTTCAGGGAACGTCGGTGGCATCGCTGCGTTCGGCGTAGCCTTCCTGGGCGGTCTCGTAGCGGGGTTCGGCCCGTGCATCCTGCCGATGCTGCCCGCGGTCTTCGGCTATGTCACCGGCATGGTCACTCGGGATGCCGAGGAGGCGAAGCCACGAGCGGTTCTCGCGCGGGCGTTGGGGCTCTCGATGGTCTTCGTGCTCGGTATGAGCATGGTGTTCGCGGTCATCGGGGCGGTCGCAGGATTCCTCGGGCGAGCCCTCCTGTTCGGCGCGTGGGCATACTACGTGATCGCGGCGATCTGCGTGGTCATCGCGCTGCAGTTGCTGGAACTGATCCATCTGCCGGTGGACAGGCTCAACGCTCTGATGCCGCTGAAGCGGCCGGAGCGGCGAGGCGTCATCGGTGCTTTCATATTCGGGATGCTGTTCGGTCTCGTGGCGTCCCCGTGTTCGACGCCGATCCTCGCTGCCATAGCAGCGATAGCTGCGACGACCGGCAGCGCTGCAAAGGGCGGCGCACTTCTGTTCGTGTACGGCCTTGGAAAGGGAGTGCCGCTGCTGCTGCTCGGCCTCGCCTCGGGCTCACTCGGTCTGATGCGAAAGGTGTCGCGTGTGACGCCAATCCTCACGAAGATCGGCGGCGTGGGGCTCCTGGGCGCCGCAGCCTACCTTGTCTATCTCGCATGATGTCCTAAGGGGGACGTATGGAAGAGCTTGTCGTCCGCGTGGTGCCGGAGCCGGCCTGCGGTTGAGGCAGCGGATCCGACTGCTGCGACACGCCCGAGTCGTTGCTCGGTGAGATCACCGAGGGTGCGACTTGAGAGATGCCGCTGCAGTGGCGCCTCCACGTGCTGGAGGCACAACTAAACGAGCGCGCGCCGCAACTGGTGGTGGTTGCGGAGACGAGCCTGTATCACCTTGTCGGCGCCGAGCGGGACGCGGCGATCGATGCACTGGTGAGAGGTGCAGAGTTGCCACTGGTGCTCGTGGGTGATCGGGTGGCGTGTACGGGCTCCCTTGATGCAGATGCCGTTCACGCGGCGATTCGCGAACTCGAGTAGCGGGCGGGGAGAGCGGCCTCAGCCGGTCCGGAGCGCCTCGGCGAGCCTCGGCGGCAGGCCAGCGGCAATGACGGCCTGCGCCACCCGTTCGATGTCATAGGCGACCCGATGCACCACCACGCCGAGCCAGACCCGCTCGCCGCCCGGTGCGCCCACGGGTCCTGCGGCGTGGTCGTCAGGGCAGGCACCATTCATCTCGGTCTTCGTACCGAGCACGAGCTCGACCCATCCCGCGCGCGGGTCACGATCCTTCGGCTTGCCCGCCGAGCCGCTGCTCACGTAGTGGATGGCCCGGCCGTTCTCGGCGGTCATCACGCGGTGGTAGGGGATGTGGATGTGCCCGATGCAGACGATATCGGCGGCTGCCTGGTCGGCGAGCCGGACAAGCTGCGCGTCCTGCCGGTCGAGGAGCAAGTACTCGTTGATCTTACGCGGGCTGCCGTGCGCCAGTAAGACGCGGATGCCCTCGTGCTCGAGCCGGATGTCGGTCGGAAGCGTCGCGAGCCACTCGTGATCGGCGTCGTCGAGCGCCGCGTCGGTGAACGTGTAGGAGGCCGCGCCGTCGGTCTTGGCCTGCTCGGTGGCGTAGTAGCAGCCGCACTCGCCGCGCCGGGTGCCCACTCCCTCGTCGTAGTTGCCGCGGATCGTCGGGATGCCGAGGGTGCGGATGCGTTCAACCACGCCTGACGGATCCGGCCCGTAGCCCACCAGGTCGCCGAGGCAGTAGACCTCGGTCAGTCCGGCGGCATCGATGGCGGCGAGCACGGCCTCGAGGGCCACAAGGTTCGCATGCACGTCCGAGAAGAGCGCGATGCGTCGCATCAGCAACAGCCGCCCACATCCACGGCGCCAAGAGCCGCGAACGCGGCATCGCGGATCTGCTCTGCCGTGTACGACTCGAACACCGTGCCCTCGACTTCGATGGCGCCACAGCACGTGCTCTCGCCAAGCAAGTCACCGCAGCTCGGGCAGTCGGTCGACACGCGCTTAGCCCCGAGCCACTCCTCGACGGGTCTGCCGTTGATGAGAACGGTGTTGGAGGCATCGATGGCATCTGTGGATGATGCGTGCTCGATCAGGCTCACGCGGACGTTCAGGGCAGACAGGACGTTCTGCAGGTCACGTGCGGCCGAGCGCACGGTTTCCACGGTGGTGCCACACCGGTCGCAGGTCTCGTCTCCGACGCGCAGTACCGTGGTCTCTATCACCATGCTTCTCGGTGATGGTGTGCAGCAACCCATGTGGTGCTCCATTCCTCGGACGGGTCTCTCGTCTATGCTCCCGCGGGCGACAGCGCGGGCCTCGTCACCTTACGCGTCTGCCATCGCGACAGCGCCGGGCTGCACCCGCAGGTTGTACCGCTCCCTCGTTCTGTTCGCGATCCACACGAGTGAGAGCATGACGGGAACCTCGGTGAGTACGCCCACGACGGTGGCGAGTGCCGCACCGGATGTGAGACCGAAGAGCGATATGGCTACCGCGACGGCAAGCTCGAAGAAGTTCGAGGCGCCCACAAAGCCCGCTGGTGCACCAATGGGATGCGGCAGCCTCCAAAGCCATGACCAACCGTACGCGATCGCGAAGATCAGGTACGTCTGGATGACGAGCGGCACTGCGATCAAGAGGATGTGAAGCGGGTTCGAGACGATGGCCTCACCCTGGAAGATGAAGATGATGATGAGCGTTGCGAGCAGCGCGATGATCGTGACGGGGGCGAGCGCCGGGAGGAACTTATCGGAGAACCACTCGAGTCCCTTGCGCTTGATGAGCTGCACGCGAGAGACCCAGCCCAGCACGAGCGGCACCACGACGAACAGCACGACCGACAGAATGACCGTGTCGTACGGCACCATGATGTCCGACAACCCAAGCAGGAACATCACGATCGGCGCGTAGGCGAACAGGATGATGAGGTCGTTCACCGCTACCTGCACGAGTGTGTATGCAGGATCGCCGTCGGCCAGGTACGACCACACGAACACCATCGCGGTGCAGGGTGCGGCGCCCAGCAGAACCGCACCAGCCAGGTACTCGCGGGCCAGGTCGACCGGGATCCACTTCGTGAACACGATGTTGAGGAAGAACCACGCGATCGCGTACATCGTGAACGGCTTGATAACCCAGTTGGTGACAGTGGTGACCACCAGGCCCTGCTTCTTCTCGCCGACACGCTTGAGCGAGGCGAAGTCGATCTGCAGCATCATCGGGTAGATCATGAGCCAGATCAGCACCGCGACCGGGATCGAGATCTGTGCGTACGTGAACTTGGACAGCGCTGTGGCAACGCCAGACCACGCGTTGCCCACCAGGGTGCCTGCAATGATGCAGAGCGCCACCCAGAGCGTCAGGTAGCGTTCGAACACCCCCAGGCGCTTCTTCTCGGTTGGTGCGCCGGTTGATGCATTCTCACTCATATCGCGCTCCTCATCGGTTCTTCCGCTGCCAATATCACAGCCGCTCATCGAGCGGCGATTCCAAGGTTGCAGCCCGTCCCGCCGATACTCTGCGCGGGATGCCGGGACCCAACCGCTGTCACACGTTCTCCGGCTTCGGAGTCCACCTGTCCCAATCTGGATCTCTATCGAGCATGCGGGCCACGTGTTCCGTCACGTCTCCGGTGAACCTCACGCACTGGTCGATGTGTGCCGGCGAGCCGAATTCGAAGTCCCGGATCAGCACACGGCAGCACGTGGAGCCTTTGTCGCTCTTGAACCAGTCGTGAAGCTGCTTGGCCTTCTCAAGGATGACCGGTGCATCTTCACCCGGGACGGCGCGTCCGTAGACGAGACCGAGCACCATCTGACCGGCGGAGAGTGCACCGCAGGTGCACCCGCCACTACCGAGGGCTCCCATGCCGACAGGAAAACCCGATGCCATCTTCAGCGCATCATCGGACAGGGGTCGGCCGAGTTCCTCGTTGAAGGTGTAGAGTAGCGCCTCCGAGCACAGGAGCTGCCCGCTCCGGTAGAGCTCTTCCGCTCGCTGGCGCAATTCCATCTGATCCACCGCCCATCCCTCCTCGCTCGCGTCCATACTTGACTGTTTGGTTGACCCAGCATGACCGGACCGGTCTTGCCAGCGTCATCAACCACCGCCAGATGAACGCGGCGCCGCCAAGGGACCGCAACACCCACCGGCCGTCGGAGCTACGGCGAATGCCTTGATCGCATGGGGATACTCGCATTTGGGGCACATCATCTCCGGAAGGACCGGGGCTTCTGCCTCGATCTCCACCTCGAACATCGTGCCGCACCGGTCGCAGTAGTAGACGTACCTCACAGCCCTGACCTCCCATTGACCGATTGAACGCCCGTGGGGTCATCGACTGCCGGAGGCGTCTCTTGGCCCAACCGTCGCATCACGCACTCCCGGGGGTGCCGCAGCAGCCCGTTCCCACGGCGCAGCAACGTCGCGTTGAATCGCTCGCCTCGCCAAGCAGATGGGCACCCGTAGCCCCGCACAGAGGACAGGTGTGTTGACGAGGGGCGAACTCAGCAGTGCCGAGCGATACCTCGAATGAGTACTCACAGGGGTCACAGCAATAGACGTAATGAGTTGTCCCACCCGGTGCATCCAGGAGCGCCGCGAGATCCCTCCCGACGGGAGCCACAGGCACCCATGGGATGATGGCGACACGGTCGGCATGCTCGGACACAACACGCTCGATATGACGCACCTCGTTAGCCGCTCTGCGCCGCAGCACAGGGTCGTCGGTGTCAACGAGCGCGAAGCTCTGGTTGACCACCCATGCGTAAGGGAAGATGCCCGCTCGCTCCAGGTCGGCTTTGAGACGATTGGCCTCACTCACGGGTGTCGCTTCCGCAAGCGTGACGATGAGTATCTTCGTGAAGTCGGGATCCCAGAGGTGCGGGAGCAGCTCCAGAACCTCCGCCGGCGTATCAGTCGCGTTGCGGGAGACTTCTCGATGGTAGGCCTCCGAGGAGTCTATGAGCAGCAGCGTGTGCCCGGTGGGCGCAGTATCGAGGATGACAAAGCGGTCGGTCGCGCGTGCAACGATTCGGGCGAACGCTCTGAACACCGCTATCTCCTCGGTGCACGGCGAACGCAGATCCTCTTCGAGCATCGCGAGTGCGGATGGGTCGAGTCCCTCGCCAGCCGTGGCGAGGACCTGTTCGCGATACGCGGCGACCTCGGCTGCTGGGTCTATGCGGCTGACCTCCAGCAGCTCGCCCGCTTCACCCACGGCATCCTCGACATGCGCTGCGGGATCGGTGGTTGAGAGGTGTACGGGAAGCCCGCGCCTCGCCAGCTCAAGGGCTATCGCGGCTGCGACCGTCGTCTTGCCCACGCCGCCCTTCCCCATGGTCATGACTACGCCCGAGCCGCGCCAGGCGATCTCGTCAACGAGCGCACGTAGCGATTCCGTTCCTGAGATATCGATCTCGATGCTGGGTCCGTCGCTCACGACCTGCGGTCCGGGACGGGCTGAGAGTAGGCCGCGTAGGCCCTCAAGACCCACGGGGGGCGAGACGATGAACGGGATTCGTGCGGCGGACATCCCGGCGAGATCCTCGGGCATGCCGCCGAGTGCTTCGTCACCCCGCCGCTGGAGCGCTTTGGCGATGGGGTCGTCTTCTGAGGATGCGGTGAAGAGTCCGTTCAGCACCAGCCGCTGGTTCTTGATCCCGAGCTCCCGGAGCTCTTCCGAGGACCGTGCGGCCTCCCTCAGTGCTGCCGTATCGGGTCGGGACACGAGCACGAGCGTGGTAAGCGCGGCGTCGGATAGAGCCTCCACCGTCCGGGCGTAGAGGTCCTTTTGCGCCGACAAGCCGGCTAGCGGGCCGAGGCAGGACTCGCCTGTGGTGTTCGTCTCGATGAACTCGCTCCAGGCCGAAGGAAGCGTCAGCAGACGCAGTGTGTGCCCCGTGGGGGCGGTGTCGAAGATGACCACGTCATACCCGGCAGTCGCCGCAGGCTCACCCACGAGGCCCGCGAACTCGTTGAATGCCGCGATCTCCACCGTGCATGCCCCCGAGAGTTGCTCCTCCATCGACGCCACCGCCGCGTCCGGCAGCACGCCGCGGTACGGCCCGACCATGGACTCCCTGTACGTGGCAGCCGCTACCTCGGGGTCGATGTTCATTGCATGCAGGCCATCAGCGCCAAGAATGGTGCGGGGCGTGTCGGACAGTGGCGTCGCCAGCACCTCGTCCAGGTTCGACGCCGGGTCCGTGCTCACGAGAAGGACTCTCTTGCCGGCGTCAGCGAGCGCCACTGCCACAGCGCACGCGACCGAGGTCTTGCCGACGCCACCCTTTCCCGTGAAGAACAGGACTCTGGTCGCCTCATCTGCGAGGGTCTCGATGGCTCCCCGGTCACTCATCGCCGGCTCCCTCATCCGGGAGTCCCAGAGCGTCGAGGAGCTCTCTCCTCGACGGGTAGGTCCTCTGCGAAATGACCTCGTCGTTGACGATCACGACTGGCAAGCACGATGCGTCCTCTTGATTCAGGAGCGCGAGGATCGTCGGGTTCTGCACGAAGGCCGCTGGCTCCTGTGCGAGGTTGAATCTCGTAACCTCGACCTCGTGGTGCTTCAGCCACGCCACATCTCGTGCGAACCTGATGAGTTCGGGATCGACGCTGGGGCCACAGACGCCTGTCGAGCAGCACATTGGCGGGTCATAGACCGTGATGGCAGCCGCGCTCATGTCAGCAGCCTCCTATTCCGGAGGTGCACGACACGGCACTCGCCGCGATCGACCCGAGTGAATGCTGGAAATCGTCAAGCACCGCCGGCACGAGGCAGTAGACCATGGCCGTCCCAACGGGTTGAGCGTGAATGAGGCCAGCCTCCTTCATCACGGCAAGGTGCTGCGATACTGTCGACTGCGCCAGAGGCAACTCCGAGAACACTTCATGTCCCCGGCACTCGCTCTGCTCCGACAGCAGGCGGGCGATGCGGATCCTCGCCGGATGGGCGAGCGCCTTAGCCACAAGCGCCATCTGCTCGTCAGTCATCCGCGCCTCCAATTCTGGCGTGTATCGTTCATCGGCTATGAACGATAGAACAAGTGGATGACGGTAGTCAACAGCCCGCCCGGATTTGGTGCCCGATTTGGTGCCCGATTTGGTGCCCAAATACATGGTGACTGTTGGTACTCGTTGGTACCTATTGGGACTCACCGCAGCTCTTGAGTACCAACGAGTCCCAAGTAGTCCCAGTAATCACAAGCACTATCGGGATTCGAATTCCCTTGGGGGCACCACATTTCCTCAGGTCAAAGACCTGGAATTCCCTGTTTTGGAGACGCGGCATTCGGCACCGCTCGTTTCCCGATTCGTTGTCCAAAAAGGGAGCTGGCATAAAAACTACCACAGTTGTTGATAACTGTGGTAACTTATATGCCATGAGGACACCTTCGGACATGGAGATCGCACGCGCAACAGCCGCATTCGAGCGTGCTGGCGGAGTTCTCGGCACCTCTGAAGCACTCGCCTCGGGCATCGAGGAGCGCACGCTGTACTGGATGCGTGACACAGGGCTCGTCGAATCGCTGTCCCGCGGGGTCTACCATCTTGCCTCATCGCCGCTGCCCGCATACCCCAGCGTAGCCGCGGTCTTGAGGCGCGCCCCCCGCGCTGTCCTGTGTCTGGTGAGCGCGCTCGAGTACCACGGCATCGGGACGCAGATCCCGGCGGCGGTTCAGATTGCGCTACCGAGGGGAGTCAAAGCACCGAGGATCGCCTACCCGCGTATCGAGCGGTTCTCCATGAACGCCGAGGCTATGACGGTCGGCATCGAAGAGCACGATATGGACGGGACGCCTATCCGAGTGTTCGAACTGGCCAAGACCGTCGCCGATTGCTTCAAGTATCGCAATCGCATCGGGCTGGACGTAGCCATCGAGGCGCTGCAAGAGACGATCCGCTCTCGTCGCGCGACGCCCGCGCAGGTGATGCGTTACGCCAAGGTCGACCGGGTGGAGCAGGTCATACGCCCCTACCTCCAGGCACTGATGTGAGCGCCCAGACGCCGATCGAGATACGCCGCCGACTGAGGGCTCGAGCGGCAGAGCTGGCCTTGGACTTCCAGCAGGCGGTTCTCTACTACGCGATGGAACGGTTCCTCTTCCGACTGTCGCAGACGCAGTGGTCGGATCGTCTCGTGGTCAAGGGTGCCGTCATGCTGCGTGTTTGGGATGCCGCCGTCGCACGCCCGACTCGCGACATCGACTTCCTCGGGCGTGTCGACAGCACACCGGAGGCGATCAGAGGCATCGTTGCCGAATGCCTCGCAATGCACTTCGACGATGGCCTCGTGTTCGAATCGAAGATTCATGCCGAGCCCATCACGGTTGAGGATCGCTACTCCGTGGTTCGCGTGAAGGTTGCTGGTGACCTGGGCGGAGCTCGGTTCGTCCTGCGCCTCGACGTCGGGATCGACGATGCCGTCGTGCCGGATCCTGGTTGGGTAGACTACCCCGCGCTACTTCAGGACGAGCCCCCGAGGATCCTCGCCTATCAACCCGCTACCGCCATTGCCGAGAAGTTCCAGGCCATGATCGAGATCGGGCTCGCTAACAGCCGGATGAAGGACTACCACGACATCTGGATGCTCTCGCGCACCCTGGAGTTCGACGGCCAGGATCTCGCCGACGCTATCCGCGCGACATTTCAGCGGCGCGCCACGAAGTTGCCAGCCGAGACACCCGCAGAGCTTACGCTCGAGTACACGAGGCAGGCGGAGACGTCACGGATGTGGGACACCTATCGGAAGGGGTTCTCTGCAGCGGCGGACGAGCTACCTGAGGATCTTCAAGACGTGGCTGACGCCATCGCTGCGTTCTTGATGCCCGCCTCCATCGCGGCAGCCAGCACCGGTGCCTTCGTAAAGACATGGACTCCGAATATGGGATGGGCACAGGGGCACCAGCAATCTACGACGGCGACTCCTTTGGGTCGCCGTTAGTTTTTGTTTAGGTCGCCGTGCCACAATGGGTATAGACCGTGCATGGACCATAAGATTCTCGTGATCAACTCCGGCAGCTCGTCAACCAAGTACAAGCTGCTGGCGATGAACCCGCGAAAAGTGCTGCTTGAAGGAAAGGTCGAGATCGGCCGAGCGTCCGGTGACACCGTGGCGCAGGTTTCCGAGCGGCTGCGCGTGGCCGCCTCGCAGATCGCGGGCATCACAGCGATCGGTCACAGGGTCGTCCACGGGGGAAGCCGGTTCACCGGTCCTGCCTACCTCGACCAGGAGACGCTGGAGGCCATCGCCACGCTTCGGCGCTACGCCCCGCTGCATACCGACGCGGTGCTGGCCGGAGTCCGCGCGACCGAGGAGCTGTTCCCCGGGGTCCCGCAGGTCGCGGTGTTTGACACCGCGTTCCATGCGACGCTGCCGGCGCATGCGAGCGCCTACGCCCTGCCGCGTGAGATCGCAGCGAAGTTCGACCTGAGGCGCTTCGGGTTCCACGGTATCTCGTGTCAGCATGCGCTGAAGGTCACCGCCGAGGCTCTCGGGCTGCCGCCTACCCAGTGCAACTTGATCGTCGTGCACCTGGGAGCTGGGGCGAGCGTGACGGCGATCGAAGCCGGGGCAAGCGTCGACACGTCGATGGGGCTGACCCCGCTGGAGGGGCTCATCATGGGCACACGTTGCGGCGACATCGACCCTGCGGTGCCGCTCTTCCTCCAGCAGGACCTGGGCATGACCGCTGGCGAAGTCTACGAGCTGCTCAACAACGAGAGCGGGCTTCTCGGCATGTGTGGTGCTGCGGACATGCGCGAGTTGCACTCGCTGGCAGCATCGGGGCACGGGCCCGCGACCCTGGCCCTGGAGGCTTTCTGTTATCGCGTCAAGAAGTACATCGGCGCGTACTGCGCGGTGCTCGGGCGGGTGGACGCCCTGGTGTTCACAGGCGGCATCGGCGAGAACGACGCGCGCGTCCGCGAGCTGGTGTGCGAGGGGCTCTCGTCGCTCGGCATCGAGCTGGACGGTGCGAAGAACACCGCGCCGAGCAACGGCATGCGCCCAATCTCGACCACTGGATCCCCGACGAAGATGTTCGTCGTCAAGGCCGATGAGGAGAGCGAGATCGCCGAACAGGTACTCCGATTCCTCGGTAAGGAGAGAACCGCGTGAAGACCTCGAACGAGAACGACCGCGCGAACGCCGCCCCGCTCACCCAGCAGCAGCGCGACACGATCGATGCGTGGTGGCGGGCGGCCAACTACCTGTCTGTCGGGCAGATCTACCTGCTGGACAACCCTCTGCTCGACGAGCCGCTCACCATCGAGCACATCAAGCCGCGCCTACTGGGACATTGGGGCACGACGCCCGGCCTCAACTTCGTGTATGCGCACCTCAACCACGCCATCAACCAGCGGGACCTCGACGTCATCTTCATCACCGGACCCGGGCACGGCGGACCGGCCCTGGTCGCCAACACCTACCTGGAGGGCACCTACACCGAGTCCTACCACGACGTGTCGCTCGATCGCGCGGGCATGGGCCGCCTGTTCAAGCAGTTCTCCTTCCCCGGCGGCGTCCCGAGCCACGTTTCGCCGGAGGTGCCGGGCTCGATCCACGAGGGCGGCGAGCTCGGCTATGCGCTCTCGCACGCATTCGGTGCCGCTTTCGACAACCCAGAGCTGATCGTCGCCTGCGTGATCGGCGACGGCGAAGCCGAAACGGGCCCGCTCGCCGCGTCCTGGCACTCCAACAAGTTCCTGAACCCCGCCCAAGACGGGGCCGTCCTGCCCATACTCCACCTCAACGGATACAAGATCGCCAACCCCGCGATCCTAGCGCGCATACCCCGCGAGGAGCTGCGCAGTCTGCTCGAGGGCTACGGCTGGAAGCCGTACTTCGTCGAGGAATCGCCTGGCACCGACATCCATCAGGCGATGGCCGCAGTCACGGATACGGTCATCGGCGAGATTCGGTCGATCCAGGAGCACTGCCGAAAGACCGGCTCCTTCGAGCGCCCCCGCTGGCCGATGATCGTGCTTGCGACCCCGAAAGGGTGGACCGGCCCCGACGTGGTCGACGGCAAGCAGGTCGCCGACTACTGGCGCTCGCATCAGGTGCCGCTTTCCGGGCTGCGCGAGAACCCCGACCACCTCACGATCCTCCAGGAGTGGATGCTCTCTTATCGACCGGAGGATCTCTTCGACGCTGACGGCGCGCCTCGGCCTTCGGTCACTGCGCTCGCACCCAAGGGGGCCCGCCGAATGGGCGCCAACCCGCACGCGAACGGCGGCCTGCTGCGAAAGGACCTCGACCTGCCCGATTTTCGGCAGTACGAGGTCGCGGTACCCGGACCCGGGACCACATTCGCCGAGGCCACTTCGGCGATGGGGAGGTTCCTCCGGGATGTCATGGCGGCGAACGGCTCGACCTTCCGGGTGTTCGGCCCAGACGAGACCGCTTCGAACCGCCTCGACGCCATCTACGAGGTCTCCCAGAAAACGTGGATGGCCGAGGTGCTTCCTGTCGACAGCGATGGCGGCAACCTCTCGCCTGAGGGCAGGGTGATGGAGATTCTGAGCGAGCACACCTGTCTGGGGTGGCACGAGGGATATGTGCTCACCGGGCGGCACGGCCTGTTCAACACG
>JAMDCK010000036.1:0-33704 GCA_023488435.1 Actinomycetota bacterium | reverse complement strand
GAGCAACGACTTCGGCGGGCAGCCGGATGTCGTGATGGCTTGCTGCGGCGACGTGCCCTCGCTCGAGACGCTCGCCGCGGTCGCACTGCTGCGCGAGTGGGCACCGGATCTCAAAGTCCGAGTGGTCAACGTCGTCGACCTGATGACGCTCACGCCTCCCGAGGAACATCCGCACGGCCTGACCGACAAGGAGTTCGATGCGCTCTTCACCACGAGCGCGCCAATCATCTTCGCCTTCCACGGCTACCCTTGGCTGATCCACCGCCTCGCCTACAGGCGCACCAACCACAAGAACCTGCACGTCCGCGGCTACAAGGAGGAAGGGACCACGACCACCCCCTTCGACATGGCCGTGCGCAACGACATCGACCGGTACCACCTGTTTGGGGATGTGATCGACCGCGTCTCAGCGCTCGCCCCGATCGCCGGATACGCCGGGCAGTTCATCCGCGACGCCTTAGTCGAGCACCGTGAGCACATCAACAAGTACGGAGAGGACCTACCGGCCATACGCGAATGGCGCTGGCCACACCCCGCATCTCAGTAAGCGGGCGGAGCATCGCGCGACACGTTTTCGATAATGTGTAGGTTCCTTATAGGCCCCGTTGCTACAACTGAAGCACGCCTTCGGATTGCGGGCTTACGAATAGCCGAAGGGGTCTGTCAGGGGACATAAGCAGAGAGGGTGTTGCCTATGGAAGCCTAGTAAGAATGCACCGATGGTGCTGGGGAGAGGCCCATCGGATGCGCCGAGTATTGTTGTGGCAAGTTGAGATATCGAGGGGGATATCATGATTTCGAGACAAGCGAGGTTGCCACGGGTCATCCGACTCGTGGTGGGGGTCGCGCTGGTGGGAGCACTGACAGCCAGCTCCGCATTCGCGGCACCAGTAGCTTCCGGGTCATCCGTGACGGGCGCACTGGCTGATGATTCGACTCTGACTGCTGCGGAGGCCAAGATGTGGGAGGATCTGACTGTCGCCAAGGAGAGGGCACTTGAGTCAGGCGCAGCAGTGGCTTCAGGCACAATCGGGGCGCTGGGCATTATCGAGGAGGGTCGTTTCGGACTGGTCACCAAGAGCGTCCCTGCCTTCAGGCAGGAGAGGACTAATTGGTGTGGCCCTGCCTCAGCAAGGCAGAGTCTCAGCTGGCACAGAACCTTCAGCAGATCTGCTGTAGCGCTTCCGTCTCAGGCCACCCTGGCCGGACGCATAGGCACTGTCCCTGAAGGAAGTACCAGCACCGGCATTGCCAGGGCACTCAATTCCTATAGCGGCACGTTTGGTAGATTCACGTACGTCGCTTCCGACTTGACTAACCAGTCAAATCCTAGACAGGCGTTCATTTTGCGCATCGGAAGTTCGCTTTCGGCCTCACCGGGCTCGGTTCCTATCATTCTGGCGGAGACGCAATACATTCCGCGATACCGCGGACATGCTGCACGGCACTATGTATCGGTAAGCGGTTACGATGAAAGGACGGCGCCGGTTAGGATGCGCAGTGTCGATCCACATTTCGATAGTCGCTTCTTTGGAATCTTTTGGGACCCAGTTGGAAGTACAACTGTGAACGGGCTGTTCAGAGCATGCTTCAGGGCTGATCAGGATGGAACGAACCTAGCCATGGTTTGGTAGCATGAGAGTTCGGGAGTCGGGTGACTGGCTCCCGACCTCGATGGGGTGGGGACTTTTCGACGGGAGGAGCGGGATGAAGCGAATACAGTTGGTGTTGTTCTTGGCCTTTGTTGTGGCCTCAGCGGGGCTGTTGGGGTGTCGAAGCGAAGGGAGTCCTCAAAGAGACGACGGCTCAGCGGCAGATCTCTATTCTGCGGCATCGACCCTAGACCTTCCATACCGCGAGTATGGTTCGGTCAACTCCGTGGACGGGCAGTTGTATCTTATTGTGGATGTCGGCAATAAGATCAACGATACGATCGTCTCTGTCGATCCCAAAACGGGCCAGCGGAAGATCGTCATGACCTGGCCCGAAGAGATTTCCTGGATGAGGGTGAATCAGGAATGGCTCGTTTGGGAGTCGGACAAAGAGGTAATGGCTCGGCCGCGCCGAGGTGGAGAGACCTCGGTGGTGGCGTCCTCCCAGCCGGTATTCGCCCCAGCACTGGACGGGGGAACCGTTGCGTGGATGGACTTGGGAGAGGACGGCGAGTACGACGTAGTGTTCCATGACCTAGCCACTGGGAGCACTCACAAAGTGGCCGATATCGAAATACCAAGCTACTACAATGCGTTCTTGGACCTCGAGGACGGCAGATTGCTTTGGACCGATGTCCGCGATGGAGAAGGTTATTATCGAGTGGCGCAGATCGGGGGTGTCAATCCCGACGAGATTACGGTGGAGGATTTTCCGGTGGGAGCCATCCAATTCCAATACCCTGGATACGCATTGGCCTTCAGGGATAGGTTCTACTCGATCAATTTCGACAACTACTACGAGTGGGACTGGAGCGTTCAGCAGTTTGGCTACTACTCGACGGCCACCAGTGAGTTTCGGCCTGTGATCGTGGACAGAGCCGTGTACTACTTCGAAATCATCGGCTCTAGGGTCGCCGTTGTCGACAGCCGGCAGCATCTTCTAATGTACGACGCGACTGATATGAGCCGTCATGTGAACCTAACCGAAGAATCGGGAGTGCGGTTCGAGATGATATTCGCGGCTGACCACAACACTTTGGTTGCAGTCGAGTTTAGGGACATCGAACAGGAGGATGGGTTCACTCTTCATGTGATCGAAGTCGAGTAGAAGTCTTAGTGTAGGGCCTTGGCATATCCGCAGCATTGATCTGAGGCTATTTCTTGCTGACTGGAAGCATTACAATCAAACAGGACTCAAAATCTTGAGAGAGGGGCTCAATGCCGCGCCGAGACGATGTCAAGAAGGTGCTGATCATCGGGTCTGGCCCGATCATCATCGGCCAAGCATGTGAATTCGACTACTCGGGGACTCAGGCGTGTAAAGCTCTGCGGTCGTTGGGGTATGAAATCGTGCTGGTCAACTCCAACCCTGCGACGATAATGACAGACCCGATCATGGCTGATGCCACATACATCGAGCCACTCAACGTGGAGACGATCACACAGATAATCGAAAAAGAACGCCCGGACGCCCTCTTACCGAACCTAGGTGGTCAGACGGCTCTGAACTTGTCAGCGGAACTGGCTCAATCCGGGGTGCTCGATCGCTATAACGTCAAGATCATCGGCATCAGCGAGGATGCGATACAGCGGGGTGAAGATCGACTGATCTTCAAGCAAACGATGGATGCGCTCGGTATCGACATGCCTAAGAGCACCGTCGTGACAACAGTCAAAGACGCTGAACTCATTGCAGCCGACCTAGGCTATCCGGTGGTGGTTCGTCCGGCTTTCACAATGGGTGGAACCGGAGGCGGGCTGGCATACAACATCGAGGAGCTCCGAACTATAGCTGCTCGTGGCATCCACGCCAGCCGAGTGGGCCAGATACTAATCGAAGAGTCGGTGCTGGGATGGGAAGAGCTTGAACTCGAGATAATTCGGGACTCCACCGGCAAGAAAATCACAGTCTGTTTCATCGAGAACGTCGACCCCATGGGAGTCCACACGGGCGACTCTCTGTGCACTGCCCCTATGCTTACCATTGAGCCAGCCGTGCAACAACGTCTGCAACAGCACGCTTATGACATCGTCGACGCGGTAGGAGTGATCGGCGGCACGAATGTCCAGCTTGCCCATGATCCAACCACGGGTCGCATCACGGTCATTGAGATCAACCCGCGCACATCCCGCTCCTCGGCGTTGGCAAGTAAAGCCACGGGACTGCCGATCGCGCTGATAAGCGCAATGTTAGCCTGCGGCCTGACTCTGGATGAGATTCCCTATTGGCGTGATGGAACCCTCGACAAGTACACGCCTTCGGGTGATTACGTCGTGGTGAAGTTCGCCAGGTGGGCCTTCGAGAAATTTCCCGGAGCGATCGATGAGCTTGGAACGCAGATGCGGGCCGTGGGCGAAGTGATGTCCGTGGGGCGCAACTACAAGGAAGCCCTAAACAAGGCTGTTCGCTCGCTCGAGATTGGAAGGCATGGGCTCGGTTTCGCCAAAGACTTTCACGAGCGACCTCTAGAAGAGCTCGTGGACATGCTGACGCATCCTTCCAGCGAGCGCCACTTCATCATGTATGAGGCGCTTCGGAAGGGTGCTACCGTCGATCGACTCCACGAAAAGACCTTCGTCAAGCGGTGGTTCATCGAGCAGATGCTCGAACTCGTCGAGCTGGAGACCGAGATACTGACTTTTGCAGGCCCCAAGGGCCTCGCTGGTTCTGGCTCGCGCCCAGCAGTCCTTCCCGACGATCTGCTTGAGAGGGCCAAGAAGGACGGATTTTCTGACGCATACCTGGCAATGCTGCTAGGAGCCGATGAAGCCGCGATCCGAGAGCGGCGCAAGACGTTGGGAATCGCGCAGGGATTCCAGCCGCTTCCTGTGTCGGGCGTCGAGGGCCGCAAAGACTACTACTACTCCACTTACAACGCTGTGGATGCCGTAGAAACGAGTTCTCGGCGCAAAATCATGATCTTGGGAGGTGGCCCCAACCGAATAGGACAGGGAATCGAATTCGACTACTGCTGTGTCCATGCGGCTTTCGCCTTCAAAGAACTCGGTTTCGAAACGATCATGGTCAACTGTAATCCCGAGACCGTGTCGACAGATTACGATACTTGCGACCGACTCTACTTCGAGCCGTTGACTCTCGAAGACGTTCTCGCCATCTATGAGAAGGAGCAGCCCGAAGGGGTCATCGTTCAGTTCGGAGGGCAGACTCCACTGAACCTAGCCGCCCAACTTGAGGCAGCCGGGATACCGATTCTCGGCACTTCGCCTGAGGCCATAGATTTTGCCGAGGACCGCGAGCGTTTCCGCCAGATGATGGGGATGCTCGGCATTCCAATGCCTGCCGCCGGAATGGCTTATGCGCTAGACGAGGCTCTTTCGGTGGCTCGGCGCATCGGATACCCGCTCATGGTCCGCCCAAGCTACGTGTTAGGCGGACGAGGGATGGAGATCGTCCACGACGAGTCCATGCTGCTGCGCTATGTTGAGTCGGCGGCCAAGATCACGCCGGACCATCCGCTGTTGATCGATAGATTTCTCGAGAATGCCATCGAGTGTGAAGCCGATGCAGTTTGCGACGGCCTATTCGCCTACGTGCCAGCCGTCATGCAGCACATCGAGTATGCCGGTATCCACTCAGGGGACTCGGCCTGCGTCATTCCGCCGGTCTCGATATCTGCCGAGAATCTTGCGCTCATCCAAGACTACACTCGTAAGATGGCAGTAGAGCTCAACGTGGTCGGCTTGATGAATGTCCAGTATGCGATCGCTGGGGACACGCTTTACGTTCTGGAGGCCAATCCTCGCGCTTCGAGGACGGTGCCGATAGTGTCCAAAGTCTGCGGTGTAGAGATGGTAAAACTCGCGGTTCGGGCCATGTTGGGCGACGGGCTGTCTGACGCGAGCACGGTACATAAAGCATTCCCGCACTTCGGGGTCAAAGAGGCGGTCTTCCCCTTCAATATGTTTCACGAGGTGGATCCTGTGCTCGGACCTGAGATGAGGTCCACTGGTGAAGTGCTCGGTATGGGGAGCAGCTTTGGTCTTGCGTATCATCGGTCTCAGGAAGCAGCTGGAGCCAAGCTTCCGACGGAAGGATGCGTGCTAATTACGGTTGCAGAGCGTGATCGGGAGCTGATACTTCCGGCTGCTCAAGAGTTCGTTCGACTGGGGTTCAAGATCCGGTCAACAGAAGGTACCTGTGGGTATCTGGCGGAGCACGGAATCGCAGCGACCGTTATCAGGAAACTGCATCAGGGGCGACCGAACATCGAGGACGCGATCAAAAACGGAGAAATCCAACTCGTCATCAACACGCCGGCCGGCAGGATCAGCGAGTATGACGACTCCTACATCAGAAGAGCTGCGATCAAATACAAGGTTCCCTATATCACAACCACGGCTGCTGCGGTGGCGGCGGTGAATGGGATATCAGCTAGACGGGCATCTTGTGACGGAGTCAAGTCGCTACAGCAATATCATGCCGAGATGATGTAGGATGTCACAGATGCGCTTAGCCGAGACGGGCGATTAACTCAGCGGGAGAGTGCCTCCCTTACAAGGAGGAAGTCGGGGGTTCAAATCCCTCATCGCCCACCACTCTCACTTGCGCGGGCAATCGTGTACGAGTCATCATCACGGGCACCTATCCCACGATCATGATCGCTTCAACCGGGCAGATGTCTGCGCAGTCCCTGATTGTGCCGTACAGTTCGGCACCCATCTCCTCGGCAAAGAAGATTGCGATACCCGACTCGTCGACCCGGAATGCCTCGGGACAGTACTCTTCGCACTCGCCGCAGCCGACACACCTGTCCTTGTCGATTACAGCTTTCATCGGTCCACCTCCGTTATTGAGACTCGCCATGGGAAGCGTTCTGTCTAAACTATTGATACCCAATGGGTGTCGCGTAGGCTCCCTAATCGCTCGGATAAGCCGTTGGGGCATGCTTGTACTCCCCTAAGAAACCGATTGGCTGGACAGCAAGGCCGGTAACAATGTACAATCCCGTTCGCTGTCTTCTTCGGGAAGACCCCGAACTCTCGGGGGTGTAGCTCAGTCGGTTAGAGCGCTGGCCTGTCAAGCCAGAGGTCGCGGGTTCGAGCCCCGTCACTCCCGCCACACACTTCACGCCAAGCCTCGATCGAGGCACAACATTTCTTACATGACACTACACGTGCTATTTTATCTATGCTCGTCCGGTTGCGGATGTGTATGGAGGCTGTTCGAGACAGAGAGGTGGAAGATGCACCTGCTGATTCGCTGGCTGATAAATGCGATTGCTTTGGTGGTTGCTGCTTTTCTGGTGCCCGGGATCACCGTGGAAGGGGATAGCGCCTTCATCGCGTTCGGCATCACTGCGATCGTGCTAGGACTCCTCAACGCCACGCTCAGGCCGCTGCTGACTTTTCTCACGTGCGGCTTCGTCGTCCTCACCCTCGGCATAGGCTTGCTGTTCATAAACGCCTTTGTCCTTTGGGCGGCAGCCTGGATTTCCAGCGACCTTCTCGGAATTGGATTCGCGATTGACGGCTTTTGGTCGGCGTTCCTGGGAGGGATAGTCGTGAGCGTCGTTTCGTTCCTGCTGTCATTGTTTGCGGACGGCTCATCGAAGACATAGCTTTCAGGCAAGGAATCGATCGTATGCAGGCATTCTCCACCAAGGCGCATAGCGGTATTCTGACGGCGCTACTGACAGTTGCGCTGATTTGGACTGCGCCCGTCGTCAGTCTCGCCCAACCAGGCGCCAGCGCATCGACGAATGCTGCTATCGAAGCCAGGCGTGCAGAGGAGCAAGCGGCGCGTGATGCCCTCGAGCGCTCAAGGGTCGCCCTAGAACAGCAGATCAATGAGTATCTGAGCATTGGGCAGAGACTTGAGGCCGCGCGCCTCGAGGTGAGCGACGTCGAAGCCCAGATAGCTGTTGCTGATGCAGAACTCGCCAAGAAACAAAATGCGCTGGTAGACAGAGCGATCGAGTTGTACCAAGGAGAGTGGGAAAGCACCATCACACTGCTGTTCCAAGCTGAATCCCTTGCGGATCTGTTCGCCCGCTATAAGTATCTCTCCCTGATCAATGAGCGCGATGCCCACCTTCTGAGGGACATGAGGATCGCACGGGTGGAGAGCGAATGGCTTCGGCATACTCTGAGCGACAGAGAAGAGCGGCTGGTCGATCTCCAGGAGGAGGCGGACCTCGCACGTGAGCGAATCGAGAAGGACATCACCGAGCAGGAGGCTAGAGCCGAGGCGCTCGGCGCAGACCTGGCCCAGCTGATGAGGCAGGCTGCCGCAGAGGCTGCAGCGGCGGCAGCGGCTCAAGCTGTATCGGGATCGGTAGTCTCCCCCGATGGCTTCTCGCCGGATTTGATAATCACCGATGCGAACTTCAGGGCGTCGCGCTCGATGAATGCTGCTCAGATCCAGCAGTTCCTAGAGCGCCAGACCGGGATTCTCGCAGACTTCCGGGCCCCCAATCATGCCGGAGTGATGATGAGCACCGCCCAGATGATCGAGGAAGCTGCGCTGGCATGGAACGTCAGCCCTAAGGTGATTCTGGCGACTCTACAGAAAGAGCAGTCTTTGTTGTCCCGCAGAAACCCCGACCAAAGGGCCCTGGATTGGGCGATGGGCTGCGGGAAGATGGACAGTAGAACGTTGCCCCAGTTCCAGGGTTTCGGCAGACAGATTTGGCACGGAGCCCGCGTCCTGGACAGGAACACAGCGGGCTTCACCCCTGGCGGAGAGCTCAGGATCAGCGGGAGCGTGGTTCGCCCGGCGAATGCGGCGACACACACCCTGTACCGATACACGCCCCACATGAGCGGCAACGTTTCATTCTGGATGATCTACTGGCGGCACTTCGGCGATCCTTTGGCGGGATCCTGATTCCAGCACTCTAGAGGTACTGCCAGGCATCATCGATACCTGCTTCGCTTGCAGGTATGCACTCCTTGATGGCCCTGACATGCTCGCCCGTCTGTGGGTCGACCACCCGCAGATCCACGGTTGATGGCTCGGGCAACCAGCGCCCTTCGGGATCGGCCAGGATCTTCACGCGGGGGTGCAGTAGGTCGTCGTTGTTCACCCTGAAGACCACAGCGAGCGAGTCGTCGTCTAGGCGGACTATCGCACCCATCGGATAGATGCCCAGCAGTGCGATGAATGCCTTGGTGACGGAGGGGTCGTAAGCCTTGCCGCGTCCCTGCATGAGGACGGCCAGCGCCTTGTCCGGGCGGATTTCTCGACGGAAAGGTCGGCGCGTCGTCATAGCGTCGTATGCGTCACACAGGGCGACTATCTTGCTGAACAGATGCTGACCATCCCCGGGCCCGATATCAGGGTACCCCTGCATGTCATGTCGGAAGTGGTGTTCGTGGGCAACGACCATCGGCATGTGATCGATTAGCTGGATGCGCTTGAGGAGCTCGGCGCCTTCCACGGTGTGATCCTTGACGACAGCCCACTCGTCGCTGGTCAGGGGGCCGGGTTTATTCAGGATATCCTCAGGAATATGCACCTTGCCGATATCATAGAGCAATGCCGAAAGGCCCAGAGACCTAAGTGAATCCTCGTCCAGATCAAACGACGCCCCCAGCGAAAGCGAAAGGATACACACGTTTATAGCATGGTTCAAAGTGTAGTCGTCGTGACTCTTGATCGCCGTAAGGCCGAGGACAGCTGCGGGGTCACTGAACAGGCTCTCCATCATGGAGCTGATGAAATCGTGCAGGAGATCTGTCTCGATCGCCTTCCCGAGTTTCATCCTGGTCTCGACATCGCGCATTGCAGAGAGCCCCGTGTCGTAAACCTCCCGGGCTTTCACTTTGTTGGCTCGCTGCTGCGACTCTCCTTCGGTTCCGTCGAGTGTGGTCGTCTCGGCGACGGTCACACCGGTGGCCCCCTGTGACTCGAGGAGCCGTCGCGCGGCCTCGGCATCGGGTATTGAGGTCTCGGCGAGCAGATTCACAAGCGCCTTCGCGTCTTTCCTGGAGAATCCGTCGAGGAACGTGATTGCCGAGATGCCCCTGACGAGGAAGTCGTCGACAAGCTTTTGGTAGGTCACGCTCTCTTCGGGGAAGACCTGGTTCTCAACGAAAACCGTCCGCTTGTATAGATTCACGGTCACCTGGTCGAATCCAAGTGCCCCGATCTCCCCGACGGCGGAGACCAGATCGTCGATGGAATCGGTCAGCAGCGGATGCGCCAGCGGGTAGAGTTGCGAGTTCGTGTGGGCCACCGCCAAAGCGCGAACCAGCTCCTTTGCGCGAGCCAGCCTGTCAGGGGTGGCGAAAGGAACGGCCGGTCTGACCCCAGCGCCGCCTGGGCTTTCAAACGGGACATCAGGCTTCGGGGCCGTGGGTGTACCTTCGAGTTGGTCTGTCATGATTTTTCCGCTCCCATGTCGATCGGCTGTACAGATTGTGGAGACTCCACGAGTGCTTGCCGCGCAAGGAATCGCAACTCCTTGCCCTGTCTGCCTAAGATGAATCGTCTGCTCGCCAGTTTTTCAAGCGAGCGCCTGGCTATCGGCGAATCCAGGCGCCCTAGGCACCTGACGATCGCTTTCCTCAGCTCGTGGTTCCTGTCGAATATGTTAATGTCTTCCAGGATTCTGACCAATGCAGGAATGGCCTCTGTCGCCCCCACCCTTGCGATCTCCTTAATCGCAAAACGCTGTGTCTCGGGATCCCAGTGGGCTACCGCGCCGGACAGCGCAGTTCGACTCTCACTATGGGCTATATCGGCAAGTGTCGTCACCGCCCTTCTGCGGACAGCTGCGTCAAGGTTCTCCAATGCCTGTACGATCACAGGGACCGCCCTCTTGTCCGCAATGAACGCCAGTGCCTTCAGTATACTTATCGCCCCCGAGGAATCCTCTGTGCGGATCATTCTTCCAGCAGAGGTCAGCAGTTGATCGACCATCCCCCGCAGTACTGGGCGGAAAAGGGAACGACGTTCCTGATCGGCTTCGGCAAGGAAGAGCAGCAGGGCGTCGGCACCCGTGGAGCCCGCGGTCCTGAGGATGTCGCCCGCCATCGCCGCTTCGGCATCGGTGGAAGCCGACCTGCACGCCTCTAGCAGAACCTGGACATCTTGTATCCTAGCGCGGGCTTGCTCGATATCCAGTGCAAGCGCCGGCGTGGACTGCAGTTCGTCAAGGCGGTTCAGGGCTCCCATCACTGCGCTGAAGGCGCCTGCGCTAATCGCAGGCACCAAGGATTCCCCGATAGCCTTGATGGAATCCGCATCCGGCCTCTTGGCGGAGAGGGTGACGTTGGTGTGCAGGGCCTTTCCTGCGGCGAAAACCGGCGAAGCTTTGGATAGCTGGTGACCAAGGTCTCCAGCGTCATCCATCGCCAACTCCAGGGCAATCATCTCAACGTCAGGAGCATCGGGTGCCATCTCAGCGCTCTCCGACTGGCTTGGCAGGGACAACAATAGCGAGATCGACTCGAAGACCGAGGCTGGCAGCTCGAGTGCTTGGGCGAGGCGATCCGGCTCGATGGACATCTTCTGGGCGGTCATCTTGAGTAGCCGGGCCAACGCGGATGGGTTCATGCGGGAGATGACGTCGAACATGCCACTCATCCGCTGTCCGGCCGTGTCGGTTTTCAGCGACATCTCAAGCAGGTTCAGTCTAGTGGGCTCGTCGAGCATCATGAGGGCTTGGACGATCCTCGAGGCGGCCAGTCCGCGGGTGGCCTCCTCCATCCGGTCCATGACCGTGAACAAGTCATCGCTGCCAGCTCCCTCCTCGGCGGATTGTTGCCAAGTGGTGACCGCATTGGTCAATTCGGTGCCGATCTCTTCCAGGGGCGCATTGATGATGTCCACGCCGAGCAGCCCGTCCTCTGTCGAGGCGCGCAGCGACACCTCGATGACTGCCAGATGGGTCACTCCGGCCCCTGTCAGCAGTGAGCGGATACTGCGCTGGCGTACGGATGCGGGATCGGAGTTCACGATGTGGATGAACGATCTGGCCTCCTCGGGGGTGATTCCTGGAGCTATGACCAGCTGGCCGCCTTGCATGGAGTGGAGGGTCTCTGCGAGCCAGGTGATCTGGGTCTGTCCCGGCGACATGGGCTTGTCGCCCAATGCGAAGCCGTTGGGGTCGATTGTGAATCTGAGCCCGCCAAGGGAGTTGGTGATCTCGTTGGATCGCCGGACCAGCTTCTCCAAGGACTCTTCCGGAATCGGACTGGTCGCCGGATAGAGTCGCGCTGCTGTGGACGCTACCGCCACAAGACGAAGCAGCTCTTCCGCCAGACTGTTACCCTCGTGGTCCAACTCATCTCCTTCGCCGATACTCGACCCGTAAGGCAGATATCGACTCATTCCGTGCGGGACATTATGTAAACGGACGAAACATTTCTTAAATGGTTGCCGATATATATGATTGTTTCCAATAACAGAAAGAGATGTCGTGCCACTTCGCACCGATTCATATTACCGAAGCATCGCCGAGGCTGCCCTGAAGCAAGCCGGAGTAGAGGAGCCCCCTGTGCCCATGGAGCGGCTAGCTGAAGCGTACGGTATACCGGTGAGACACGTGGAGATGCCATATTTCTTCGGCGGAGCCACGGTCAATGAAGACGGCTTGCCCGTGATCCTCTTGAATTCCAGCAAGGACGAGTATTCCCGCAGGAAGGCACTTGCTCATCTGGTCGCCCACATGGTGATCCTGTTGGCAGACCCGACAAGCACGTATCCGAGACAGGCCGGGGTCGATCATGCAGACGCCGACATTGTTGCCGACGAGCTCATCACCCCAGCGTACTTGGTGTTGGACCAGGCGCAGAAGTGGTTCAACGACCATCGGTATCTGTCGGGATTGTTCGGCGTCACTGAGGACGAGATGATGACAAAGATGTTCGATATGGGAATCATCAAGCAGAGGGGTATCCGTTGGGACTACTGATTTGTGTATTGCTGTGAGCGTGCGGGCAGCAAGTTCGTGGCTAAGGACCCAAGGAGGGTAAATTGCGCTCATCTTATGCAATCGGCGTCGACGTAGGCGGCACCCGCATCGCGGTGGGTCTCGTTGAACGCAAGGGTCGGATCATAAAGGACGCCAAGTCGCTCACGCCCAAAGGTGGGCCTTTTGCGATAGTCGACGAGGTCATCGACATGGTCGCTGAGGTCTCCGATGTGGTCAAACAGGGCGAGATCGTAGGCATCGGGATCGGTCTTCCGGCTCAGATAGATTTCGCTCGGCAGAGCGTTGAGTTCTGCACCAACCTGCCGCTGGCTGGCGTTGATGTCAGATCCCTTGTGATGTCCAGATTGAGACACCACGTGACGATGGACAACGACGGGAATATGGCTGCCTTCGGAGAATCCAAGTACGGGGCCGCAAAAGGGGTACGGCACTTTGCGATGATCACGTTGGGGACGGGCGTCGGCGGCGGAATGTTCATCGGCGGCGATCCTTATCGCGGATTCCGAGGACTGGGCGGGGAGATCGGGCACATGGTGGTGCAGCTCGATGGCCCGCCATGCCCATGCGGTGGAAACGGCCACGTGGAGAGCTACCTGGGAAGACCAGCGATCGCCGCGAAGGGCCGGGATGTCGCCTCTACCCATCGTGGACGTTCAATCCTCGAGATGGCAGGCGGCGACGTCAATGTCATCACCGCCGAAGACGTGATCAAAGCGTCCTTCGCGGGCGATGAAGCAGCCACGGAGATCCTGATGGAAGCAGGAGTCGTTCTGGGCAAGACGCTCGTCGGGATCGTCAACCTCCTGAACCCGCAGAGGATCGTGGTCGGAGGCGGCATCGGTGAAGCATGCCCCTTCATGATCGACCGGGCCGCCGAGGTGATCGGCGCCGAAGCACTTGCGGGACGCCGAGACGTTCGCGTGGTGCCTGCTGAGCTAGGCAATGACGCCGGGGTTCTCGGCGCTGCGGCCTTGGCGTTCGAGGAGAGCGACAGCAAGGAAGGTCTGAATCGATGAGCGCGGCGGCGAAGGTATGGTTCGCCCCGGTCAGAACGACAAGCAAGCGATCGTTGGTGACGCGAGCAGGCGAGCTGTTGGTCTCGGCCGGTCTGGGCGAAGTGATTGCCGATAAAGACCTTGTTGCAGTCAAGCTGCACTTCGGCGAGCAGGGCAACACCGGCTTCGTGAGTCCGGTGTTCGTGCGAGAAGTGGTGACCCGGGTCAAAGATGCCGGGGGCAAGCCGTTCCTGACCGACGCCAACACGCTTTACAGAGGCCAGCGCTTCAATGCGGTGGAGCACATCGTCTGCGCGCTTCGCAACGGGTTCAGCTATGCCACTGTCGAGGCACCGGTCGTCATCGCCGATGGACTCGACGGGCGCGAAGCGTGCGAGGTGCCAATCGAAGGATTCAAGCATTTCGATAGCGTCAAGATCGGCTCGGCAGCGGTCCACGCCGATGCGATGGTTGTCGTGACACACGTCAAAGGACACGAGGCCACAGGCTTCGGCGGGGCGATCAAGAACGTTGGCATGGGACTGGGGTCACGCAGCGCGAAGCAGCGGATGCACGCCGACTTCACGCCTGCGCCGGATCTGGACAAGTGTACTGCCTGCCGAAGGTGCGCGAAGTGGTGTCCGGTCGATGCGATCACGGTCGATCCGGTCTCCAAGGTCGCGATTGATCTTGCCACTTGCTATGGATGCGGCGAGTGTGTGGCGGCGTGTCCTTTTGGGGCCATCGCCATCCAGTGGAAGACCGAGCCCGCCGCTATCCAGGAGAAGATAGTCGAACATGTTGCGGGTGCGCTGTCCGGCAAGGAGGACAAGGTCATCTACCTTTCCTTCGTGATGAGCGTGACCCCGGATTGCGATTGCTGGCACTTCTCGGATGCGAGCATCGTGCAGGATATCGGTGTCCTGGCGTCCACTGACATCGTGGCCATCGATCAGGCGGCCTACGACCTGGTCACTGGCGCCAGGGGACTGGACGGCACCCGCGGTGAGGGATTGGCCGAAGGAGTCGACAAATTCGCATCGGTTTCCGGCATTGATGGTGGAATCTCGATGGCCTATGCTGAGACGACTGGTCTCGGCACGAGGAAATACGACCTGATCACAATCGCTTGAGGCACTGCCGAGGCGGCGCTTCCACCGGAAGGATGACTCGATGGAGTACACACCACTGCTGAAGCAGGCATGGCAGATCGCATGGAAGCACAAGGGGATATGGGCCCTCAGTTTCTTCGCAACCGGTGGGGTCTTCTACCTCAGCCGTATGATCCCTCAGGAAAACGTGGACGAAGTCGTCTTCGACCCCGGTGCCGCACTTGCCAACCTTCGGGAAGACATCGCTCTGATCGCCATTCTTGTCGTTTTCGGCCTGATGGCACTCTTGATACTGAAGATAGTTTCCGTTGCGGCCTATGGCGGAGTCGTCCGCATGACCGATGATGCGGCAACGGGTACAGCCGTATCCATCCGGGGTGGATGGGCGGCAGGATTCCGGAATTGGTTCCGCATACTCTTTGTGTGTCTGCTGGGATGGGCGCCCGGGATCATCGTCGGGGGGATCATCGTGGGGCTGGCTGCGGTTCCGCTGTTGGCCATGCCGGAAGCCGGACTGGAGGAGGCCGGAGCGGGTCTCTTGATGTTCTGCGGGGTACTTGTGATAGGACTGCCGATAGCGTTTGTGGCAGGCATCTTGTCGGATTTGCTCGTTTCGCTCGGACTCAGGCATGCCCTCCTGAGTGGACGCCCGGTGTTTCAGTCTCTTGGAGCCGCTTTCTCGGACAGCCGTCACCGATTCAAAGAAGTCATCTCGATGTGGTTCCTGCTTTTCGCAGTCGCCATCGTCGGGTCCATCGCACTAGCCATCCCCACCTTCGCGTTCGGCGTTTTCGATGTGATTGTCGCTGAGATCGAACCGTTGCTTCAAATCCCGCTTGGATTCGTCGAATTCCTGCTGGCATCCTTGTACATGATGATTTGGTGGACCTTCCACTCGGCCGCCTGGACGCTCTTCTACCGCCGCCTGCGCGACGATGAGTCCGCAGCCGCTGCACCGCAAGGGATCATCGACCCCCCGATGCCGGTGGCGCCGGTCGCAGTGCCCGGAGAAGACGCTGCGCAAATAGCGCCTCCACCGCAATACGTGATCGCGCCGTACGACAAGAATGACTGACTCGGGGCGACTGCTCGTCTGCGCTACGCCGATCGGCAACCTCGGCGATGTGACCCTGCGAGTGCTCGACGCGTTGCGCGAGGCCGACGTGATAGCCGCCGAGGACACCCGGGTTACCTCGCGGCTTCTCGGCAGGTACGATATCGCGACTCCCGTGGTGCGCTACGACGCCCACACCGCAGCGAGCCGCGCTGGGCAGCTTGTCGCGCGGATGCTCGGAGGCGAGGTCGTCGCACTCGTGTCCGACGCGGGGACCCCGGGCCTCTCCGACCCCGGCGAGGAGCTCGTGGCCGCGGCCATCGAGGCCGGAGTCGAGGTCGACGTGCTCCCCGGCGCGAGCAGCGTGTTGACCGCGCTCGTGATCAGCGGTGCTCCCACGATGCCCTTCTACTTCGGCGGATTCCTGCCGAGGAAATCGGGCGAGCGCAGGAGATTGCTGGAGTCGCTGGGCGAGCTCGCCGCCACCCTCGTGTTCTTCGAGTCTCCACGTCGGACGGCGGCTTCCCTCGCCGACGTGTCCGCAGTCATGCCTACGCGGTTCGTCGCAGTGACCAGAGAGCTCACCAAGATCCACCAGGAGGTCATCAGGGGCGTCTCAGGGGAGGTCGCCGAGGTCCTCTCGGCAAGAGACCTGAAGGGCGAGGTGGCCATCGTGATAGGGCCACCCGACCGGAATGCGCCTCGGACTGTCGATGAAGTAGCTGTGCGCGAGGCGCTGGATGCGCTGGTCTCGGCGGGGGCGACGCGCTCGGATGCGATCCGGCTAGTAGCCAGGGAGACTGGCCTTCCGCGTAATGAAGTCTACCGAATAGCACATGGAGGCGCTGACCGTGGGGTCACGCCTCCATGAAAACCGCCCTCTCCGAGCGGAGGTGCAATAAGTTAGACTCGCTTATAATACCCTATAAGTCCTGCAAAGACACGATATCGTTTTCGGGTGCGGGAATGAAGCGGCCTGTAACCGGAGCACTGGAGCCACAACAAGCATGAGCAGCAAACCGTTCTACATCACAACACCGATCTACTACGTGAACGCCGTCCCGCACCTCGGGACCGCCTACACCACCATCGCAGCGGACGCCCTCGCACGCTACAGGCGCATGACCGGCCACGACGTCTTCTTCCTCACCGGCCTCGACGAGCACGGCCAGAAGGTCGCCCAAACCGCCGAGGAGAACGGCATGTCTCCGCAGGAGTGGTGCGACGCGATCGCACCCAGATTCGTTGAGGCGTGGGAGCTGCTCGGCATCACGAACGACGACTTCATCCGCACCACCGAGGAGCGGCACAAGGCCGGGGTCCAGGCGTTCTGGACCGCACTGCACGCCGGCGACTTCCTGTACAAGGGCTCCTACGAGGGCTGGTACTGCGTCCCCGACGAGACCTTCTGGGCCGAGGATCAGCTCGCCGAAGGGTCCTGCCCAAGCTGCGGTAGGCAGGTCGAGTTCATCCGCGAGGACAACTGGTTCTTCAAGCTCTCCGAGTTCCAGCAGCGACTCCTAGACCACTACGAGGCCAACCCTGACTTCATCCAGCCACAGACCCGTCGCAACGAAGTCCTAAGCTTCGTCAGGGGAGGACTGAAGGACCTGTCGATCTCGCGGACGACGTTCTCCTGGGGAGTTCCGCTTCCCTTCGCCGATAACCACGTGACCTACGTGTGGATCGACGCGCTGCTCAACTACATCACGGCTGTTGGCTATGGCTCCGACGACCCGAAGCTGGCCGAGCGCTTCGAGCGGTATTGGCCCGCGCAGGTGCACTTCGTGGGCAAGGACATCATCCGGTTCCACTGCGTCATCTGGCCCGCTATGCTCATGGCGGCAGGCGTCGAACTACCCGAGTCGGTCTTTGCACACGGCTTCTTGCTGACCAAGGGCGAGAAGATGAGCAAGTCCAAGGGTAACGTCCAGAGCCCCGCCGAACTAGCAGAGCGTTTCGGCGTTGATGCTTATCGCTACTACTTCCTTCGCGACGTGCAGTTCGGTGCCGACGGATCGATCTCGCTCGAATCGATGGTCCAGCGGTACAACGGCGACCTCGCGAACGACTGGGGCAACCTGTGCTCTCGGCTGTTCAACATGACCGGTAAGTACTTCGATGGTCGCGTCCCGGCACTTTCCGCCGAGGAGATCGCGGCGGACACGCCCCTGCGCGCAATCGCCGAGGGTCTTCCTGCAAAGTACGAGGACGCCATGGTCAGGCTCGACTACGGCAAAGCGCAGTCCTAAGCTTCGTCAGGGGAGGACTGAAGGACCTGTCGATCTCGCGGACGACGTTCTCCTGGGGAGTTCCGCTTCCCTTCGCCGATAACCACGTGACCTACGTGTGGATCGACGCGCTGCTCAACTACATCACGGCTGTTGGCTATGGCTCCGACGACCCGAAGCTGGCCGAGCGCTTCGAGCGGTATTGGCCCGCGCAGGTGCACTTCGTGGGCAAGGACATCATCCGGTTCCACTGCGTCATCTGGCCCGCTATGCTCATGGCGGCAGGCGTCGAACTACCCGAGTCGGTCTTTGCACACGGCTTCTTGCTGACCAAGGGCGAGAAGATGAGCAAGTCCAAGGGTAACGTCCAGAGCCCCGCCGAACTAGCAGAGCGTTTCGGCGTTGATGCTTATCGCTACTACTTCCTTCGCGACGTGCAGTTCGGTGCCGACGGATCGATCTCGCTCGAATCGATGGTCCAGCGGTACAACGGCGACCTCGCGAACGACTGGGGCAACCTGTGCTCTCGGCTGTTCAACATGACCGGTAAGTACTTCGATGGTCGCGTCCCGGCACTTTCCGCCGAGGAGATCGCGGCGGACACGCCCCTGCGCGCAATCGCCGAGGGTCTTCCTGCAAAGTACGAGGACGCCATGGTCAGGCTCGACTACGGCAAAGCGCTCGAGGCAGCGTGGGATCTCGTCAAGGAGGCCAACCGATACATCGAGAACTCGCAGCCGTGGACCTTGGCCAAGTCCGAGGAAACCGCAGTCGACCTTGCCCGCGTGATCTATCATGCGCTGGAGGCGGTCCGCGTCGCCGCCCTGTATTGTGCGCCGATAATGCCGTCCACCAGCGCAGAGGTCTGGTCTCGACTTGGGTTGGGGGACATCCACTCGGTGACCGACCTTGCAAGCGAATCGCGATGGGGAGGACTTTTGTCTGGCAGCGTTGTCGAGAAAGGCGACCCCTTGTTCCCTCGAATCTATGAACAGTGATCGGTTTCCAACGATAGAAGGCAGCACTGGGCGAGTGCGCTTCAGGACCGTGGACCTCCCGGAGCTCGGTGCTCCGATCGCGGACTCCCATGCGCACCTCGACATGCTTGACGACCCGGCCGGCGCGCTCGAGCGCGCTGCGATGGCAGGCGTGGGGTTCGTGTTGACCGTAGCCGACCTCACGGAGTCCCCAGAGGGCACTTACGACGCGCTTTCTGGCTGGCTCGATCAGGCCGCGATGCGCTTGGCGGAGTGGGAGGTCGACGTCAGTCCCCCTGAGGTTGGCGTCGCGGTGGGGGTCCACCCGCACAACGCGAAGCATTTCTACCCAGAGATGGAGTTCCTGCTTGAGCGTCTTACCCGCAACCCGCTAACCTGCGCGGTTGGAGAGACCGGGCTCGACTTCCACTACAACCACTCTCCCCGCGAGGCGCAGATGCTCGCTTTCCGTGCGCATCTGGCGGCGGCTCATGCCCGGGGCTTGCCGCTCATCGTGCACCTGAGGGAGGCGTACGCCGAAGGCGCCGATATCCTCCGAGAAGTGGGGCTACCCAAGGCGGGCTGCGTGATCCATTGCTTCACTGGCGAAGTCGCAGATGCCGAGGTCTTCTTGGAACTGGGATGCCATATCTCCTTCGCAGGACCCGTAACTTTCCGGAAGTCCAAGCTGATGGAGGTTGCGGCCAGCGTTCCCCTCGATCGGCTCCTCGTTGAGACCGACTGCCCGTTCCTAGCGCCCGAGCCGTACAGGGGAGCCACGAACGAGCCCGCGCTGGCGGTCCTCGTCGCTGCAGCCATCGCCGAAGCCAAAGACGTCGGGTGGACAGAGTTCGCCTCGGCGATTGACGCCAACACGCGCCGCCTGTTCTGTCGGAGGGACTAGATGGACGCGGACCGGCGGCCACTGGTCCTGTGCGTCGCGGGGTCTCCTCGGCGGCAGGGGAACAGCTCGCAGCTACTCGACGCCTGTGCAGAGGGCATCGAGGTGGCCGGCGGGGTCGCTGATTGGCTGGTGCTCGCGGACCACACGATCAAGCCGTGCATCAACTGTGGTGGCTGCTCATCGACGGGCCACTGCGTTCTGCGCGATGACATGACCGCGATCTACCCGCGGATCGACCGTGCCGAGGCGATCGTCGTGGCCTCGCCGGTGTACTTCGCGACGGTCACCGCCACGCTCAAGGGTTTCTACGATCGCTGCCAGCCTTACTGGGCGCGTCGGTACGCCATCCGCCGAGAAGACCGGACAACGCCGGTCGCGACGCGCCGCCCGGGTGCGCTGCTGTTGGTCGGCGCGGGCGGCGATCCGTACGGCCACGAAGCCGCCGTTATCCCCACACGCAGCGTGTTCGCAAACCTCGAGGTCGACTACGCCGAGGAGCTGGTCGTCGAAGGCCCAGACGGGTTCGGCGACATCGCGCGGTATCCGGACTCCCTGCGAGCTGCGCAAGACATCGGGTGGCGTGTGACGGAGCTGGCTAGGACCCGCCGAGCGCTCTAGACCCGGTGGACCGCAGTATCTACCGAGCCGTCATCGCCAAGTAGCAGCTCGACCCAAGCAGAGCGCGGATCCCCGTCCTTCGGCTTGCCGACTGAGCCGACGCAGATGAAGTGGACGGGACCGCCGCCGCCGGCACGCTCGATGCGGCGATGGTAGGGGATGTGGACGTGCCCGACGCAGACGACGTCCGCCCGCGCATCTTCGGCGAGTTGGAGTAGGAGCTCGGGGCGCAGATCCGGAGTGAGGTACTCGTTGATCCGCCTGGGGCTGCCGTGAGTCAGCAGGATGCGCAGCCCTCGGTGCTCGAGGCGCAGCTCCAGGGGGAGTTCGGCGAGCCATGCGCGCTCGGTCGTGGATAGCGCGCGTACGGTGGTCTCGTAGCTGAGTATGCCGCATGCCCGCTCTGCCTCGGTGGCGAAGGAGCACCCGCAGTCGCCCCGATGCGCGCCGACCCCGTCGTCGTAGTTGCCGCGGATCGTCGGGATGTCCAGCTCTCTGATGCGGGCGATGACTCCGGCGGGATCGGGGCCGTAGCCCACCAGGTCGCCCAGGCAGAAGCGCTCATGGATGCCGCTTGCGGCGATGTCGGCAAGCACCCTGTCGAGTCCCTCGAGGTTCCCATGCACATCGGAGAAGAGCGCGATCCTTCGGGTAGCGCTAGCGGAAGCTTTCGGTTCGGCAGGGGTCGTGGCGTCGATGCTCATCGAATCACGGCCCTGGCCTGAGGACCGCACCCTTATCCGCCGAGGAAACCAGCGCGGCGAACCGAGCGAGTACGCCCTTCGTTACCCGAGGCTGACGAGGGGCCCACTCGGCGAGCCTGGCGGCCAGCACCTCATCGGGCACGTCGACCGTCAGGGTGCCGGCGTCGATGTCGATAGTGATCGGGTCGCCCTCGTGCACAAGTGCGATCGGGCCGCCGACCATCGCCTCAGGTGCCACATGGCCGATAGCAGGCCCTTTGGTCGCTCCCGAGAACCGCCCGTCGGTGACGAGCGCGCAAGTCGTGGCCAGCTCGGGGATCCCCGAGATCGCAGCGGTAGGCGCGAGCATCTCGGGCATCCCGGGACCGCCTTTTGGGCCCTCGTAACGGATGACGACTACGTCGCCCGGGTTGATCCCGCCTCCGAGTATCGCAGCGACTGCCGAGGTTTCTTCGTCGAAGACGCGCGCAGGTCCGGTGAGGCGCCTCATGTCCTTGGGGATCGCCGACTGCTTGACCACGCAGCCATCGGGGGCGAGGTTCCCGCGCAGGATCTTCAGTCCGCCCTCGTGGAAGTGCGGGTTCTCGATCTTGCGGATGACGGTCCCGTCGGCCTTTCGGGCTTTGTCGGCGATCTCGCCGATCGTCTGCCCCGTGACGGTCATCGCATCGCGTTCGATGAGTCCAGCTCGGTCGAGCTCTCGAATCAGCGAAGGTATGCCGCCGGCCTCGTGCAGGGACTCTATGTAGATATCGCTAGCTGGGCTGATGCGGACCAGCGCGCGCGTCCGCGCGGAGATCGCGGACCAGTCATCGTAGGTCAGCTCGAGGTCGGCCTCGTGCGCCAGCGCGGTGATGTGCAGCACGGTGTTCGAGCTTCCGCCGAAGGCCATGTCCACGGTGATCGCGTTGCGAATCGACGTGGGATTGATGATGTCGCGTGCGGTGACCCCTTCGGCGAGTAGGCGCATGACGTGCTGTCCCGCCCGCTTGGCCATGCGTATGCGCTCCGAGTAGACCGCCGGAACGGTGCCGTTACCAGGAAGGCCGATGCCCAGCGCCTCGATGAGGCAGTTCATGGAGTTCGCGGTGAACATGCCGGCGCAGCTGCCACACGTGGGACAGGCGTGGTCTTCGAGGTGAGAGAGCTCCTCCTCGGTGATTAGACCGGCCTCAAACTTTGAGACTGCTGTGAAGACGGTCTCGACTGACACCGGCTGGCCGGAAAGGTTGCGCCCTGCAAGCATTGGGCCACCCGAGATCACCACCGTCGGCAGGTCTAGGCGTGCAGCGGCCATCAGCATCCCCGGTATGACCTTGTCACAGTTGGGGATCATCACGACCGCATCGAATGCGTGAGCGTTGACTGCGATCTCGACCGAGTCGGCAATCACCTCGCGGCTGGGGAGCGAGGACCACATGCCCTGATGTCCCATGGCGATACCGTCGCACACACCGATCGTTGAGATCTCAAGCGGGGTTCCGCCAGCCATGAGCACGCCGGCTTTCACGCCCTGCGCGATCTGGTCGAGCATAGTGTGACCTGGGATTATCTCGTTCGCCGAGTTGATGACAGCAACGAACGGCCGCGCTATCTGCTCGTCGGTGAGGCCGTCGGCTTTGAGCAAGCTTCGGTGGGGTGTGCGGGCGAACCCGGACTTCATCTGATCGCTTCTAGTTTTCATGCTTTTGGAGTATAAGCCAACACTCGCGCATGGGCAAAGAGGACGACCTGCGGGTTTGTGCGACCACCGGGGTTGGGCTATACTTCGAGGTCGCTTGTTCGTTGCCGAAATGTAACCGAGGACCGTAGGGGATGTATGGGAGTAGAGCCGGATAGACCGGCCGGATTCCTGAAAACGTACCAGTTTGTCGCAGTCTTCATCACACTAGTCGTACTCGCACTCAGTATCGCCGGATTCACTTGGGCACAAGACGAGGTCACCCTCATAATCGATGGTGAGCCCCGACAGATCGAGACACAGGCCGAGACCGTCGGCGTTCTGCTCGAGCAGGCAGGCGTAGACCTGTCATGCAGCCATCTGGTGACTCCATCCCAAGACTCGCCTGTCAGCGAGGGAATGACGATCGTTGTTCGCGAGGCCACACCGGTATCCATCTCGATGGACGACGAGCGCGTCGAAATCGATGTGGTCGGAGCGACGGTCATTGAAGCACTTGTAGCCGCGGGAATTCAGCCGGGCGATGACCTGAGAGTCATCCCCGCACTCACCACGACACTCACGGCCGGATTGGACATCACTGTTAGCGAGGTTGTCACCCGGGTCGTCGAGGAACCCGTTGCGCTTCCATACGAGCAGGTCGAGCGTGCCGATGCCTCCAGGCCAGCAGGTCAGACCGAAGTCGTCACTGAGGGCGTTCCCGGTGAGGTAGTGCGGACCTATCACGTCGTGATGGTGGACGGGGAGTTCTCGGAGAAGCGTTTCGTTGCCGAGAGAGTCGTTCGACAGCCTGTCGATGAAGTGGTCGAACGCGGTACTCGCCCCAGGGTGGCACCCGCCTCGTTCACGCGGACCTCGAGCAGTTCCAGCCGATCCGCCGAAGGCGATAGGTTGACGGTCACCGCTACAGCGTACGCGCCAGGAGTCAACGGAGTCGGAACGCGCACTGCTACCGGCGCCAGAGCCCAGCGGGGCATCATCGCCGTCGACCCTAGGGTCATCCCCTTGGGCACCAGGCTCTACGTTCCCGGGTACGGCTACGGGATCGCCGCCGATACTGGCGGTGCGATCAAGGGCAACAAGATCGACTTGTGCTTTGACACGGAAGCCGAAGCCATCGCCTGGGGTCGTCGCACCGTGACCATCATCATCCTCCAATAGCCGAAGGGCACGATGCGTGGCAACTCACTCCCGCTTGGCCTCCCCGGCCTCGACGCTCGCCGTTCTCAAGGCCAACGACCTCTACACCAAGAAATCGCTCGGGCAGCACTTCTTGGTCGACGACAACGTCGTTGGCAGGATATTGGAGCTTGCAGCTCTCTCTGGAACCGAGGCCGTGCTCGAGATCGGCCCAGGCATCGGGACACTTACCGTCGCTTTGTGCTCAAAAGCCGGTCAGGTCGTTGCGGTGGAGCGCGACGATCGCCTCATCCCGATTCTAAAACGGCTGCAAGCCGAGTCAGGCAACCTGATTGTCGTCCACAGCGACGCCCTCAAGGTGGATGTCGCTGGCCTCATGACCCCCGCTGGCCCACCGACCACACTCGTAGCCAACCTGCCCTACAACATCGCTGCGACCGTGTTACTCGACCTGTTCCTCGAGGTCCCGACCTTGAGATCCGCAGTGGTGATGGTCCAGTCAGAGGTAGCCGACCGCATCGCGGCATCGCCCGGATCGAAGCAGTACGGCGCCTACACGGTCAAGCTGGGCTTCCTGGCCCGTCCTGCCGGTCGCTTCCAGGTCCCACGGTCGTGCTTCATGCCCCCTCCCAACGTGGACTCCTCGGTCATCCGCTTGGAGCGAGTCGGTTCTTCGGCGGATATCGCTGACCTCGAGTCGATTTTTGCGGCCGTACAAGCGGCCTTCTCGCATCGCCGAAAGACGCTGCGCAACTCGCTGCGAGCCGGACTTTCGGCGGATATCGCTCACATCGACGAGGCCTTGACCGCCTCAGGAATCGACGGGAATCTTCGTGCCGAGACGCTTGGTACCGACGATTTTGTGGAGCTGGCTCGGGCGCTAGCAGAATACCGCCTTTTACCTTGAGTTTCCTGGGCGACTCCGCTATAATACGTCAGATGTTCAAGGAGGCGAATCTATGGAAGTAACCGAGCAGATCATGCGTGTAGGAAGAATCCGAACCGATCTTGAAGCCATGATGGGAACCCGCATGCGCCTTCGGGCCAACATGGGTCGCTCCAAGATCGTAGAGCGTGAGGGGGTCCTTGAGCAGACGCACCCGGCACTGTTCGTCGTCAAGGTCGAGGAGAAAAGGCAGCGTACAGCACGTGTGTCCTATAGCTACGTTGACGTTCTGACCGGCACGGTCGAGCTCACGGACTGCGACAACGGCGAGAGCCTTCTTCCCTGGCTGAACTGACCAGCAACCTTCGGCGTGGATCCTTATCCGCCGAAGAGCATTATTCCGGGCCGCTGTTTCTAGGACGACCATGACTTTTGAGATTGCGACCGAGGCACCTGCAAAGATCAATCTCTATCTCGGTGTCGGAGACGTGCGCTCTGATGGATACCACGAGGTCACGACTGTGATGCAGACGCTGGCTTTGGGTGACTCGCTCAGATGTCATCCCGCCGGGTGCCTCGATGTGGTTGTCGAGCCGGACATCGGTGTTCCGGCGGAGGAGAACCTTATCTACAAGGCCGCCGTCGCAATTTGTGCAGCGCTGGACAGGGCGCCCAACTTTCGCATCGAGGTCGTGAAGCGCATCCCTCACGGGGCAGGTCTCGGCGGAGGCAGCTCAAATGCTGCGGCTACTCTGCGGATGCTTGCTCGGCACTTCGGCATTGCGCCGGATTCACCAATGCTGCGAGAGGTGGCTCGCTCCCTAGGGGCAGACGTAGCTTTCTTCCTCGGCGGCGGCACCGCGCTTCTCGGCGGTAGGGGCGATGAACTCCAGACTCGACTGCCCACTCCCGAACTCGATGTCGTCCTGATCAAGCCAGAGGATTCGATATCGACCGCGGTCGCATACAAGACCTTCGACGATATCGGTTCGTCGGCGAGCGGTGATCAGGCGCGACTGCTTGATGCATGCGAACGCAACGATCGGCTTGCAGTCGCGCAGAGCATCCACAACGACTTCAACGATGCGGCCATCCATCTGTGCCCCGAGATCGCCGGCGTGCTCGATGTGTGCGCCTCACACCATGGGGCGCTTGGTTGCGCGGTCAGCGGGAGCGGCTCTGCGGTATTCGCGATCTGCGCCGATGCCCAAGTGGCTGAGCTTCTGGCCAGGAAGGCCCAAGACCGCGGTTGGTGGTCAGCACCGACACATACGACCTCGACCATCCCGCCTGTCGCATACGAAGGAGCTTCCGCATGAAAGTGGACGCAGTCGTTCTGGCAGGAGGGGCCGGAGAGGTCATCGATCCGGATGCAAGGTTCAAGGGATTGCTGCCCATCGCCGGAAAACCGATGGTTGAGTGGGTCGTTGATGCGCTGAAAGAAGCCCCCAGCATCGCCGAAGTCGCCGTAGTGGTCCCCACTGCAGAGGATTTGGGCCTCTGGGTGAACAAGGTCGACAAACTCGTCGTCGCCGATCAGGCGTTCTTCAAGAACATCCTCGCGGGCTTGGGGGCCTTTCGCAGCGATCGACCTGCGCTGATCATCACGGGAGATCTACCCGCGTTGTGTTCGGAGGACATCGAGGACTTCATCGCAGCGGCCCTAGCGACCAACGCTGATTTCGTCTACCCGCTGGTCCGAAAGCAAGACATGATCGAGCAGTTCCCCGGGAGTAAGCGAACTTACATCCGTTTGGTCGAGGGTGAAATCACCGGCGGCAACATGATGTTGGTGAATCCTCAGCTCGGGGAGCGCAACAAAATCATCGGGCAGAAACTGTTCGACACCAGGAAGTCGGCGCTGCGCATGGCCGGGGCACTAGGATTCAGCTTCGTGGTCAAACTCGTGACGGGCCGACTCCGAGTCGTCGACGTCGAGAAGAAGATGACCCAGCTTCTAGGGGGGCCAGGGGCTGCGGTCTTCTCGGCAAGAGCTGCCATAGGCGCTGATGTCGACAAGCCCATCGATGTCATCGTCGCCGAGAAGGTCTTGTACGCGAGAAGTGGCAGGAGCTAGGGGGACGGCGGCGAATAACCGCTTTAGGAGTCGTGTCGCCGGTAAGGTGCACGCTAGGGCAAAGAGATTGGGCAAACGGGGGCGACATGAACATTACGAAGGTGGTATTGCGACCGGTGGCGATGCACAAGGTGTGCGCACTGGCGAGTATCGTGATCGATGACGCTTTCGTCATACATGACCTTAGGATCGTGAACGGGGACAAGGGTTTGTTCGTGGCAATGCCCTCGAGGCGTCTTCCTACGGGCAAGTTCCGGGATGTCTGCCATCCGGTCGACACAGAGACCCGTCTCCAGATACAGCAGGTCGTTCTCGATCAGTTCCAACAGGAGGGCGGGCTGGCGGCATTTCGCGAAGCCGTTTGCTGAACGCAGAAAAATATGGTTGACGCACTACGGCCCCTTCCATAAAGTTTGGAATGCCCTGGGGCGTAGCCAAGCGGTAAGGCAGCGGACTTTGGATCCGCCATCCGTAGGTTCGAATCCTACCGCCCCAGCCATATTGCCAACTCAAGTCCCTGGCCCCCTACCGTAAGGAGCGTCAAATGTCTGCGGTCGCGCTGATCCTAGCTGCAGGCGAAGGCACACGCATGCGCTCCGACCTGCCGAAAGTCGCCCACCGAGTCCTCGGCGTCCCGATGGTGCGTCTGGTTGCAGAGTCCGCCGAGAAGGCCGGCTGCGAAGTCGTCGTGATCACCGGTCACAAGGCCCAGGCCGTCGAGTCCTTGCTTTCAGGAGTCACCTTCGTGCGACAGGAGTGCCAGCTGGGAACCGCCCACGCTGTGCTATGTGCGAAGGATGCGTTGGCGGGAGTCGAAGGCTCGCTGGTGGTCCTCAGCGGGGACACCCCGCTCATCCGTCCCGAGACGATCCGGTCGATGATCGATCTTCGCGAGGGTTCTTCGGCGGCCGTCATGGTGCTTACCGCCGAGGTCGACGACCCTTCGGGCTACGGGCGCATCGTCCGGGGCCAGGACGGCAGCATGCTCGGCATCGTCGAGCACAAGGACGCCACCGCACAGCAGCTTGCGATCCGCGAAGTCAACACAGGGACCTACTGCTTCGACGCTCAGGCGCTCTTCGAGCATCTGGATCGCGTCGGCTCTGAGAACTCGCAGGGCGAATTCTACCTGACAGACATGGTGTCGCTCTTCCGCGAGGAGGGGTTGGGTGTCGTATCGGCGAAGGTCGAAGACGCGCAGGAGCTCCTGGGCGTCAACACCCGCGTCCAACTTGCCGAGGCAACCGCATGGCTGCAGGCGCGAGTCAACGAGCAGCACATGCTCGCGGGAGTCACGATGACCGATCCGTCCACAGTCTGGATCGGCCCCGAGGTCAGGATCGGGCGGGATGTCGTGATCGAACCAATGACGACCATCCTTGGGAACACTGTGATCGAGGACGGATGTCACATCGGTCCTTCTAGCCGGATCGAGGATTCCGAAATCAGCGGCGCAGCCAGGGTGGACTCGTCGGTGGTGCTGTCCGCGCGAATCGGCGACGGCGCGACTGTAGGTCCGTTCACCTATCTGCGTCCCGGTACCGTGCTGATGGAAGGCGCGAAAGCGGGTGCTTTCGTCGAGATCAAGAACTCCGAGGTCGGACCAGATTCCAAGGTCCCGCACCTCTCGTACATCGGCGACGCTACGATCGGGCGGAACGTCAACGTCGGAGCGGGGAGCATCACTTGCAACTACGACGGCGCGCGTAAATCCAAGACCATCATTGAGGACGGCGCCTTCGTCGGGTCTGATACCATGCTGATAGCACCCGTGCGCATCGGACGTGATGCGGTCACGGCGGCAAGCTCTGCGATATCCTCGGATGTGCCCGATGGCGCACTTGGGATAGAGCGCTGTGAGCAGCGGCAAGTCCCAGGTTGGGCCGAGCGGCGCCAGAGTCGACGCAAGGGTCCGGACGACACAAAGGAGTGAAGGTGCACTTGATCGAGACTGACAGCAGGATGATGGTCTTTTCCGGCACTTCCAACCTTGAGCTTGCCGAAGGAGTCGCCAAGCATCTCGGGGTGGAGCTAGGAAACGTCAGGATCAAGGAGTTCGCCAACGGCGAGATTTACGTGAGGTTCCTCGAATCAGTCCGCGGCGCCGATGTCTTTCTCGTGCAATCCATCTGTGAGCCAGTCAACTCCACCTTGATGGAGCTGTTGATCATGACTGACGCAGCCAAACGGGCGAGCGCGAGGTCGATCACGGCGGTAGTCAGCCACTACGGGTATGCTCGGCAGGACAAGAAATCAGCGGCTCGCGAGCCGATCACAGCCAAGTTGGTGGCCGACCTCATGACAACCGCAGGCGTGGACCGCGTCATCGCCATGGACCTGCATCAGGGACAGATTCAGGGCTTCTTCAACCAGCCGGTGAACCACCTCACCGCCTTGCCGATCCTAGCCGACTACATCGAGTCACTCAATCTTGATGGCTGCGTCGTCGTCTCACCCGACGTCGGTCGGGTCAAAGTGTGTAAGAAACTCGCCGACATGCTCGGTGCTGAGCTTGCGATCATGCACAAGGGCAGGCCACAACATAACGTCGCAGAGATCACGTACGTGATCGGAGATGTCGCCGATAAGGTCTGCATCGTTGCCGACGACATCATCGACACGGGAGGATCGGTCACCGAGGGAGCTAAAGCGCTGGTGAATGCCGGTGCGCGAGCTGTTTATGTCGCCGCCACGCATGGCATCTTCTCGGCGCCAGCCTACGAGCGGATCGAAGCCTCGCCGATCACCGAGGTCATTGTGACCAACACGCTGCCGGTGCCCAAGGAGCGTACCGGCGGGAAGATTCGCGTGTTGTCGGTCGCGCCCCTCCTCTCGCACGCGATCCAAAACGTCTACTGCAACGAGTCGGTTTCGGAGCTCTTCGACCCCGACTTCCAACTCTAGGGTATAGTCTACTGTAGGCCTCGCTGAATACTCAGCTCGCCGGGGAAAGGAGTCATACCCATGACCGATTCAACGGTGATCACTGCCCTGCCGAGGGAAGTCATCGGAAAAGCCAACCGTCGTCTGGCCAAGGACGGCTTGATTCCCGCCGTTTTGTATGGGCCCGGGCGGGAGACGATTCCTGTCTCTCTGAAGCGGCACGAGTTCGACAAGTTCATCCAAAGCCATGCGGGTGCGCCCGGTTTGCTGGAGCTTCACATCGCGGGTACAGCCAAGCCGGTGGACACGATGATCAGGCAGATCCAGAGGGGCGCCATCAAGAGCGAAATCCTCCATGTGGATCTGTTGGCGATACGGTTGGATCGCCCGATTCAAGTAGCGGTGGCCCTCCACTTCGTTGGCGATGCGCCGGGGGTCAAAGAGGGCGGCATCATGCTTCACGAAATCCGCGAAGTCACCGTGGAGGCACTGCCTGCGAAACTGCCGGATTTCATCGATGTCGATATGTCTGACATGGAGCTCGGTTCGACCATGACTGTAGCCGATATCGTCGTCCCGAAAGGCGTCACGGTCATCGACGATCCAGCGGGTGTCATCTGCTCGATCGCCATGCGCTCCACTGTGAGCGAGGTCGAGGGCGCCTCCGTCCCGGGTGAGCCCGAGTTGGTAGGTTCCGGATCCGACTCTTCGGACAAGGATTAGAAGCCTCGATGTCATGGATGATCGCGGGCCTTGGTAACCCTGGCCCGGAATACACTCGAACCCGGCATAACGCCGGGTTCTTGGTCATCGACTCGCTCGGCGAGGATCTTTCGGCGGCTTATTGGAAGAACGAGGCGGGTGCGCTGACCTCCTCGGCGGTGCTGGACGGCGATTCTCTACTTCTGGTCAAGCCACTCACCTACATGAATGTGAGTGGGAAGGCGATCGCAAAGCTGGCCGCGAAGTATGAGTATGCTGTCGACCGCATTGTCGTGGTGCACGACGACATCGACATCCCCAACGGCAGCTTGCGGGTCAAAGCGGGGGGCGGCCATGCTGGGCACAACGGACTGCGCTCGATCACCGACGAGCTGGGATCCGAGGGTTACATCAGGGTCAGGATCGGAGTCGGGCGCCCTGAAGGTCGGATGTCGGGAGCTGACTATGTGCTGCAGCCGCTGCGTGGCGAGGCGTGGGAGGACCTGCAGGTATCGATTGGGCAGGCCGCCGAGTGCGTGAAGCACCTACTGGCGCACGGGGTGGATTCGGCGATGCGCGAGTTCAACTCGAAGCAGTAGCCGCTAGCGCAGGTACGGCATCGGGTCGACGGGTCTCCCGTTGATGCGGACCTCGAAGTGCAGGTGGGGTCCTGTGGAAAAGCCGGTGGAGCCCACGGAAGCCAGGCGCTGTCCGCGCTCGACCTGTTCGCCCACCCGGACGTCGATGCTACCGGTCAAGAGGTGAGCGTAGAGGGTTGAGACCCCATTGCCGTGGTCCACGATGACCGTGACTCCGGAGCCTCTGCGATGGCCCGCTGAAACCACTACGCCGTCTTCGGCAGATACAACCGCCTCCCCGTTGATTCCGGGGCCGGCGATATCGATGCCCCAGTGCATGCGCCTAGTACCGAATATCGGGTGAGTGCGGTGACCGAAGCCGGAGGAGACCCTGTAGAACCCGGGTGTGGGCCAGGCCATCTCACCGTCGAAGGTGCCCGACCCTTGGGACATGCGGTTGCGCAACTCAGCTTCGATGCTGGCCGACTCCCGATCCTCGTCGTCTGCTAGTTTGCGGAGACGCTCAGCATTGGCGGTTGTCTCGGCAAGGAGTGTCGACTTCTGGGCTTGGGCGGCCTGTTGCTGGTTGAGGGCCGTTTGGCGCTGGGAGTTTAGTTTGCGCAAGTTGTTCTCGATGAGAGCGGCCTCTTGGCGCTTGATCTCGACGGATTCAAGTGCGAGCGCATGTTCGGCTCTGATGCGCTCTAGGTTGGCCTGGGTCTCCTCCAGTCGGAGCATGATCTCCCTGTCGGATTCCATCACCCGCTGAACGAGCGTGGTTCGTGCGATGAAGTCCCTCAGATCAGCAGCCTGGAAAATGATCTCCAGGAAGAACTCGTTGCCTTGCTTGTAAGTGGTGGTGAGTCGTTCAGATAGGAGTTCCGTCTGATTGGTGTGGTCCGCCTCGACCTTGGCGATCTCGGCCTCCTTTTGGGCGATCTTCTCCCGCAATGCTGCGACCTCGTTGTTCAGTTGAGTTGTGCGCTCGTTCGCGGCTTGAATCTGAGGCTGGAGCGCCCGGATTTCCAGGGTGAGCGCGGACATCTGCCCATCGAGCAGATCGACCTCTCGGCGCAAGACATCGGCTTCGGCTTGTTCATCAGCGGCCTGCTCCCGGGCATTCGCTGCACGCTCACGTGCTTCGGCGGCCTGCTGACGGGACTGCTCAAGCTGTGCGCGTGTAAGGCCAGGCGCCGGAACGACGGTGGCTAGTAACAATATCAGGGAGAGGAATGTCGCAAGATATGCGCGGCTTCGGTTCATGCAGTATATCCTCCGGTTGGCGTGCAGGGATTCAGTTTTACAATTGCCACGGAAGGCTTGAATCACTGGTCACTATACCATCGACGTACCTCTGGAGCAAATCCGGGGCCGACTGGGCGACTAGCGCTGACGCGACTCGGTGATCGTCCACTCGGCGCCGGTGGGGCCCTCAATCACGATGACCTGGTCATCGCTGGTGACCATCACCAGCCCCAAGCCGTGGGATCTCGCGTAGTCCTCGGCGGCTTCGGGACCCATGACGAAGAGCGCCGTCGAGAGGATGTCGGAATCCAGGGCGGATATCTCGCCGACGACGGTCAGGGAGCGCAACCCGGATGCCGGGAGCCCCGTGGCCGGGTCGAGGATGTGGTGGTAGCGGACCCCATCGCGCTCGAAGTAGCGCTGGTAGTCGCCGGATGTCGAGACCGTGAGGTTGCCGCGCGTCTCGATCGAAGCGAATGTCGACTCCGGGTCCCGCGGGTCCTCGATGCCGATGCGCCAGTGAGAGCCATCCGGCTTGCCGCCCAGCGTTATGGTCGTGCTGCCCGCAGTCACCAGCGCCGCTTGGACGTCGGGTGAGGCCGAAAGCTCAGCGGCGGCCTGATCGAGCGCGAGTCCCTTGGCGGCACCGCCGAAGTCGTAGCGACGGCTGGCGAGCGCCGCAGTCAGCTCATCCGGGGAAGGCACGTTGCGCTCTCCCTCGAAGTCGTAGAGTGCGACCACATCGAGCAAGTGGGGGGAGAAGTACTCGCCGACTCCAAGGCGCTCGATCGCTGCTAGGATGACCTGGGCTTCCTGGGGGATACTCCCGCCCTCGGCGTTGTGTCGCGCGATCGCCGAGTCGGGATCGTGGACATCCAGTGCCCGCTCGACCTCGAACATCCGCCCGTAGGCGGCGTCGATCGCCGGCCGGAGTGTCTCGGCATCCTCGACTCCTTCGGCGGGGTATGCGGTGACGCTCACGACCGTTCCCAGCGCGTTGCGCGCATCCAGAGTTGGCTTGGACGCGCTGGCGCAACCCGTTGTCGTCAGCGCCAACAAGGCGGCCAGAAGCGTGCCGAGGATGATTCGGCGCAATTCGGGCCGTCGCAAAAAAGTGGGTGCAGGAGTCATGATTCCGGATTATACTGCCACATTACTTGTCTTCGCCGGATTCCGGAGGCGCAATTTGTATCGGATCATCGAAAGACGTCAACTCTCCGACGGAGTGTTCGAGCTCTGCGTCGAAGCGCCCAGGGTCGCCCGCAAGGTGCGCGCGGGGCAGTTCTTCATCCTGCGCGTCAACGGCCTGGGCGAGCGCGTCCCCTTCACCTTCTCCGATTGGTCTGCCGAGGAGGGCTGGATTC
>JAMDCK010000035.1 GCA_023488435.1 Actinomycetota bacterium | reverse complement strand
CCGAAGCCACCCGGGCCGATGCCTGTGGAGTTGATCGCCGAAAGCAGCGCGGCCTCCAGCTCCGCATGGGCCTGGCTTTCGGCGGGCTTGCCGACAGGCCGAAGCAGCGCCTGCTTCGAGAGCTTCGCAACGCTGTCGAAGCTGCCGCCCACACCCACGCCCACCAACAGCGGTGGACACGCCGAGTGCGCTTTGCTGCGGATCGCTTCGAGGACGTGTTCGCGAACGCCTTCGATGCCGGCGGTCGGCGGCAGCATGCGGATCGCCGAGGCGTTGTCGGAGCCTCCGCCCTTGAGCATGACGTGTACGGTCGCGCCCGAACCCGGCCTTGCGGTGACATCGATGGATGCCGGGGTGTTGTCGTGCGTGTTGGTCCGGTCGAAGAGGCTGTCGCGGACCAAGCTGGTCCTCAAGCCGCCCTCCTTGTACGCTGCGGCCACAGCGGCATCGACCGCCGCCTGCAGCGGCACGCCGAGAATCTCCGCCTCGCCCAGCTCCACCCAGACCCACACCGCACCGGTGTCCTGGCAGAGAGGAGCCCTGTCGCGCTCGGCGATCCGGGCATTCTCCAGCATCTGGCCGATCACGTTCCTACCCCGGGGCGAGCGCTCTGAACGCAGCGCACTCTCCATCGCGAGGCGAACATCAGGCCGCAGCTCCCAAGCAGCGCGGAGGATCCCCTCGCGGACTGCCTCGGCGATCGCTTTAGGGCCGATCATCGCTCTTCACTCCTTCAGGCCGAGCGACACGAGCGTCTCGACGATGGTGTCGGCGGATGCTTTGAGCGCCCGGGCCTCATCGGCGGTCACGTCTAGCTCGATGATCTCCTTGACGCCCTCGCGGTCGATCACGGCGGGGACGGACATGTACACGTCGGAGACGCCGTACTGCCCCGAAAGGCGCACGCAGCTTGGCAGGACCACGGGCGTGTCCGAGAAAATCGCCTCGACGGTGCGCGCGATGCTTGCCGCCGGTGCGTAGAACGCGCTGCCGGTCTTGAGCAAGCCGACGACCTCTGCGCCGCCGAACACCGTGCGTTGCACGATGCGATCGACCTCATCTGCCGAGAGCATCTGCGCGAGCGGCACGCCGTCCACGCTAGCCTGGGAGGGCAGCGGCACCATCGCGTCGCCATGCGATCCGCACGCTAGCGCCTTGACGCTGGCGACCTCGACGCCGAGATGATCGGCGATCGCATGCTCGAAGCGTGCCGAGTCCAGCACCCCGCCCATCCCGAACACGCGGCTTGAGTCGAGTCCCGAGACCTGCCACGCCAAGTACACCATCACGTCGAGCGGGTTGGTGACCACCATGATGAGTGCGTCGGGCGATGCGGCTACGACCTGCTCGACCACGGAGCGCACGATCGACGAGTTCGCGGCCAGCAGATCATCGCGGGTCATCCCGGGCTTCCTAGGGAGTCCCGCGGTGATGACGACCAGATCGGATCCGGCGGTCATCGCGTAGTCGTTAGTGCCCTTGATGCGCGGGCCAAAGTGCTCGATCGACCGCGCGTGCATCATGTCCAGCGCCTTGCCCTGTGGCAAGCCCTCTGCGACGTCGATCATGGTCACGTTCGCGAGCCCCTTGGCGAGCAGCATGTATGCCGCCGAAGCGCCGACCTGGCCAGCACCTACTATGGTCACTTCAGGAAAGCGCATGAGTCCCACCCTTCGGCTGGAAAACCATCTGTCTACTTCTTGGCCCTACCCCTAGCGGCCTTCTTGGGCGCCTTGGTCGTCTTAGGCGCCGGACGGGCGGGGCACGCCGGATCGATGCAAATCTTCCACGGGCCTTTTTTGGTGTGTACGACGATCTTCGGAATCCCGCAGGGTTCGCATAGCTCATCGGTCGGTGCCAGGTCGCCGGCCTGAGGCAACGGATACGAAATCGGATGCTCCTTCGGGTCGTATGCATCGCAGCGCACGAAACGACTTCCGGTCTGAGAATACCGCACACGCAGGGTGCCCCCGCAAGAGGGGCACTTGCCGACCTCGATCTCAGGGCCGGTCTTGCTAGGGCAGCCCGGAATGAGGCAGAGATCCCTCGCCGGGCGCTTGAACTGCAACACCTTCACCTGAGGTCCGCCGCAGGTCGCGCAGGGCTCCTCCACGGCGGCATAGCGAGCGTTCTTCGGCAGCGGGTACGTCACCGTGCAATCCGGATACCCCTGACAGCCGACGAAATACGCCCTGTTCTTCGGCGAATACTTGATCAGCAGGTCATCGCCGGAGGTCGGGCACTTGCCGACCTTGGCGTCCTCATCGGCAGCCGCTTTGAGCGCCTCTCCGACCTCTGGCACGCTTGCCAGAAGCGATGCCATCACCTCGCCGAGGATCTTGCGCGAGTGCCCCACCACACCTGCCCGGTCAGCGCGTCCGTGCGAGATCGAGTCCATCTCGCTTTCGAGCTCGGCAGTCATCTCGGGATCGGTGATCCGCTGCGCACGCACGACGAGCGCATCAATGACCGAGCGCCCTTTGCAGGTGGGCTCTGGCGATTCGCCGGTGATGTACTTGCGGTCGTACAGGGTCTGGATGATCTCGTGGCGCGTCGCCTTGGTGCCCAGCCCGCGCTTCTCCATCTCCTGGATCAGCCGACCCTGCGAATATCGATCGGGCGGCTGCGTCGACTTGGCCTCCAGCCTACTGCCGAGGAAATCGCAGGTTCCGCCCTCAACAAGTGCCGGCAGCTGCTCTTCCTTCTTCTGGCCGTAGTGGTAGACGGCGCGAAAGCCGGGCACGACCACGACCTCGCCCTTGGCGACGAACCTCTCGCCGTTGACCTGCAGCGTCGCCTTGGCGCTCTCCAGGATCGCAGGTGCCGAGAGTGTGGCCATGAACCGCCGCGCAACGAGGTTGTAGAGTTTGTACTGCTCGGGCTTCATCTTGTCTGAGTCGGCCGCGCCGGTCGGGTGGATCGGCGGGTGGTCGGTCGCCTCCTTCTTGCCGCGCGTTGGCGTGAGCTTGGGCTGCTTGCCCAGGTTCCCGGCATACTCACGGTACGCGGGCACCTTCTCCAGCGTTCGAAGGATGGCGCCCAGGTCAAGGCTTGGTGGGTAGACGGTGTTGTCGACACGCGGGTAGCTGATGAATCCATCCATGTAGAGGGACTCGGCGATACGCATGGTGCGAGCCGGCGAAAGTCCTTCCGCGGCGGCGGCTGTAAGCAGAGACGTCGTGTTGAACGGCGCCGGCGGCTGGACGGTCCTGCGCTTGGTCTCCAGCGAGACCACGTCGGCGGACCGCTCCGATGCCACGGCAGCGACTGCGGCCTCAGCCTGCTCGGCGGTCGTGAAGCGACCGGCCTCGTGGACGCCTGCGAACTGCGTCCCATCGTGCTCGAAGTCGGCTTTGACCACCCAATAGTCCTCGGGCGTGAAGGCTTCGCGCTCGATCTCGCGATCCACGATGAGCTTGAGTGTCGGTGTCTGGACCCGACCCGCCGAAAGCACGTCGCCCCAAGCGCGCTTGGACGCCAGGTTCGAAGCGATCGTCAGGTAGCGCGTAAGCACCGCACCCCAGATCAGGTCGATATCGCGGCGGCTTGCGCCTGCGTCGGCAAGCTCATGGTCGAGCGGGCCTCGCTCCTCCAGCGCACGCACGATCTCTTCCTTCGTAATCGCCGAGTAACGCATCCGCTCGATATCGACTCCGGGATTGGACGCGAGCACGATGCGGCTGGCATCGACGCCGATGAGTTCGCCCTCGCGATCGTAGTCGGTTGCGATCAGGACGTGCTCGGCCTTCTTGGCCAGATTGCGCAGCGACTGGATGATGCCCTTCTCGGCGGGCTCTTCAACGACCTCGGCCTCGACCAGCGCCTGAAGGTCATCGAGACGCCACTTCGCGAACGCCTCGGGGAAGTCGACACCGATGATGTGTCCCTTGAGCCCGATGCTCACCCAATCCTCGCCGTCGCGGCGAAAACGGTAGACGGGCGTCGAGTAGACCTTATCGGTCGTGGGCTTGCCGACCGCCAATATCTCAGCCAGCTTCTTTGCCGCAATGTTCTTTTCGGAGACGATCAGTCGCATGGATCACCATTCGATCGGGGCCAGACAGAAGTATCTACGAGAGTATATACCGGTCGGTCAAGTCTGTACCTGCCGAAGATGCGCGAATGCCGCTGCCCCGGCGCTTCTGGACGCGGTCCGCCAAAGCGCGCTACAGGCCGATCTCGCGGGCTCTTTCCTGCATACTCGCAAGCGCTATGCCGAGGAATTGCTCGCGGGAAAGTCCAATCGACTCGCAGGTGTCCATCTGCTCGCGACAAGCCCCGCGAGCGAACGACTTCTCCTTGAATCGCTTGAGGAGCGAGGCGAGCTTCACCGATGCCAGCGCGCGGTCTGGGTGGACGAGCGCAGCAGCGACGATGAACCCGGTAGCGGGGTCGGCGGCTAGAAGCGCGCGGTCCATCGGCGAGTCGGCGGGAACGTGGCCCGCATGCGCAAGGATCGCGTGAATGCCCTCCTCGTCGAGGATGTCAGCGATCTCTTCGGCGGTGATGTAGCCGTGGCGAGCTGGATCCTCGGCAGTCTGGGCGTAGTCGAGGTCATGCAGCAGTCCGGTGCGACCCCACCGGGTCACGTCCGCATCAGAAAGTCCGAAGTGACGCGCCAGGCCCTCCATGATGATCTCGGTCGCAACGCAGTGGTTCACCAGGTTCTCGTTGCCGATGCGCTCTCGGACCAGCGCCAACGCCTCAGTGCGCTCCAAGGTTCCTCCTGTCTCGGGTCGCTCGCTTCAGGTGCGGGCCCTGTTGGCCTCGATGCGGCCAGCGAGCCACTCGGCCCATAGCTCTACCGAGTCGCCCTTGGTCGCCGAAATCGGGAAGACCGGCGCTTTGGGGTTGAGTGAGCTTACTACCTGCCGAAACTCGTTCTCGTCGAAGTCGAAGACCTCGATGGTGTCGTACTTGTTGAGGATGACCGCCTCGGCGATCTGGAAGATGCCCGGGTACTTGTACGGCTTATCATGTCCCTCCGGAACCGAGAGGATCATCACTTTGGCATGCTCGCCCAGGTAGAACTCGGTCGGACAGACCAGATTGCCGACGTTCTCGATGATCAACAGGTCGAGCGAGTCGAGATCGAGCGAGGCGAGCGCGCGGCGGATCATGTCGGACTCCAAGTGACACGCGCCACCGGTGTTGATCTGCACGGCGGGGATGCCATGGGCAGCGATCTTTTCAGCATCGACGCTGCTTGCGATGTCGCCTTCGATGACCGCGATCGAGTACCGATCCCGAAGAGCGGCTATGGTCGCCAAGATCGTGGAGGTCTTGCCCGCCCCCGGTGAGGCCATCAGGTCGAGCACGAAGATGCCGGCCTCATCGAAGATAGTGCGGTTCTCGGCGGCAAGGCGTTCGTTCTTGTCCAGGATCGGACGGCTGATGTCGATCTGCATGGTCTCCCTTATCCCTGTTGTGATGGTTCTGCTGGTGGATCGGACACAGGTGCCGGACTCGTATCAGGATCCACCTCGATGCTGTTGATCTCGAGTTCCTTGCCAGACAGCAGCTCGCATGCGAATGAGCCGCACTCGGGGCAAAGCATCTCGAATCTGTCGTGTTCGTACTCGGTCTGGCACTCCAGACACCTCGACTTCGCGCCCAACCTGGTGACGGTCAGCGTGGCACCTTCAGCGATCGTACCGGGCGTCAGAGCCTCGAATGCGAACTGCAGCGCGAAGTCCACGATCTCGGTCAACTCGCCGACGGTGATGCGGATCTCGGTGATCCGAGTCGCTCCTTCACGAGTGGCGGCCTCCTCGGCGCTGGTCAGAATGCTGCTTACGATTCCCATCTCGTGCACTGGTGCCAACAGCCTCTCAGTAGGATTCCTTCTGCTTGATACGCCTCGAGAGTATGATGCGAGCGAACAGCAGACTCGCTTCGTAGAGCGCCAGTAACGCCGCGAACATCAGGCCCATCGTGACAGGCGACCAATCCGGAGTAGCCACCGCGGCGATCACCAAGAGCGCCACGTATGCGATCCGCCAATTCTCACGGAGTTTCGTGTAGGGGATGATGTCGAACAGCACTAGGTAGAACACTATGACCGGCAACTGGAAGCTAGCCCCGAAACCCATCACCATAAGCACCGAGCCCTGGAAGTACTTCGAGGCATCTGGAAGCACCTGGACTCCCTCCCAGGCCTGCCCGACCATCCACCCGAACGCAGTTCCAAGAATATAAGTGTGAGCCAGATACGCGCCCGCGAAGAACAGGACGCTCATCGCTGCAAAGGTCGGGATCACCCAGCGTTGCTCCTTTGGCTTGAGCGCCGGAAGGAAGAAGCCGAAGAACTGCCAGATGATGATTGGCGAGCCGAGTACCAAAGTCGCGTAGAGCGCCACCTTGAATCGAAGGGTGAAAGCTTCGAACGGCCCCAGAAGCACCATGTCGGCATCGCCGAAGAACGGCTTGATCGGGGCCATGAATAGGTTGTAGATCTGCGGAGACCACCAGTAAAGACCAATCGAGCCCACGATCACAACGACGGCAACCACCGCCAGCCTTCGGCGTAACTCGCCGAAGTGCTCGAAGAAGGGCATGCGTCTGGGTGCGACAGGCATATCAGCGAAGACCAGGACGGTGCCTAGTCCTCTTCCTCCTCTTCTTCGTCGTCGTCAGGATCGATTCGCTTGTGAGGCAACGGGGATGTCTTTGGCGCAGCATCCTCTTGGGCCGGACGATCGCTGCTGTACATCTCGGCGCGGATAACCGCCTCCATGCTGTCTTGAGCTCGCTTGAACTCACGCATGAAGCGTCCGATGGTCCTGCCCATCTCGGGAAGTCGCTCGGGGCCAAAGATAAGAAGGGCGAAAGCGACGATCAAGAATAGCTCGACGCCGCTTATTCCGAACACCAGTAGCTCCGGGTTCCGTGGTTAGAAATTGGATGCTTCCTCGAATGAATCGAAGACCGGAAATACCTTATCGAGTCCGGTGATGCTGAATACTTTGAGTACGTTGTCGCGTCCACAGACAATCCTTAGTGTGCCGGAGTTCTCCCTTACCCGTCTAAGAGCGCCAACAAGCACTCCCAAGCCCGAGCTATCGATGAAGCTGACGCCATTCAAATCCAGGATCAGGTCTACGCAACCGTTCTGCACCTGCTCAAGAAGTCGCTCTTTGAGGATGGGCGCAGAATAGACGTCCACCTCGCCGTTGAGGACGATCTTGCAGACGGACCCATCACATTCGATGGCTATATCAAGCTCCATCTGCCCTCGCACCTGCTTCCTTTTTCGATGAATACCGAGAAGTGCTACTGATTGTACCTAATGGAAGCATGTCGGCCAATGCAATCATTCAGCGAGTATCAACCGGAATCCCCTGACAGGCAACCCATGAAAATGGGTACTAACCATTTGAAGGCCCCGCCGGAAGGAGCGCTATGCCCCTATCGATAGACCTGACACAAAACGAGTCTCACTGGCTCCTGCAGCTGACAGGCGAGTTGGATTACGTCGAATGCGCATCGTTTCGAATGAATATCGATCGCATATTGAAGTCAAACCCACCGTCTACCATCTTGGACCTGTCGAGCATCGAGTATCTGGACAGCTCGGGTCTCGGCCTGCTGCTCGGACTTTCAAAAGAGTACGGGGTTCGAGGCGGGCGACTCGTGCTCGTTACCAACGAAGTTGTTGATAGCATCTTGTCGCTCACCCGCCTGAACGGAATATTCTCGACAGCCGCCTCGGTGGACGAAGCGTTGATCGTTCTAGGCGAAGTGCCTGCTTGACGAAGGGCTCTCGGCTCTAGGGGGCAGGTGGCACCGTAGCGCCAACAGCGGGGGTGGTCGGTAGCGCCGACAGACGCGCTATCGCAGATTGAGCAACCGAAGGATTGCCCGGCCCCATTCCCTGTGGATCGAGTTCCAGGTAGCGTGTATAGGCAGCGATTGCCTCAGTGGTTCGACCTGCGGTCTCAAAGAAGATGCCCGCATTGAAGTGTGATGGAGCGAAGTCGGGGTCAATCGCCCAAACCGCCTCAACCAGCTGTATAGCCCCATCCAGATCGCCGCTGTAGAAGCGCGCGATTGAAGCATCCATCATGTCAGCCGGATTGTCAGCTGCGATTTCGAGCGCCCGGTTGAAATAGGTCACCGATGATTGCCAGATTGTGACATCAGCACCAAGCCCAGCTGTGTCAGCCATCATGGCCTCTGAAGCCCAAACTGAGTACGAACGGGCAATGCCAATGAGCACGGTGTAGCTGGTAGGATCACTTGCGAGCTGAGTCTGGAGCATGTCGATTCCAGGACTGTGGCGATTGGCGATTGCTTCTTGGGATCCCGGAACGCTCTGATTGTTGTTGCTGAACAAGCCCAATGCGCCCCAAGGGATCATCGTCACCACCAGCAACAGGCAGATGATTACTACAACCACCCGGAAAGGTGTCGACCTCGTCTTCTTATTGATCGCCATTATCGCCTCTCAGCCTCATCCGTCGAAAATCCGGGCCCGGAGCATACCGCTGGTTGCTCCGGGCCCGCGCTAGTCATATCTCGATCAAAACCTTCAGAATCAGGGGGTCGCTGGCATCGATCCACCGGGAGCGCCAGGCATCGTCCCGCCGGGAGCACCAGGCATCGTCCCACCGGGAGCCTGTGTAGCATTAGGGGTCGGGGTTGCCCCGCCGCCACCCATCTGATCGAGCGGAGGATGTCCTGGTGGCAACTCGCCGCCCCGGAGCTGGTCCTCGGTCAACTGCGGAGCTGGGGCCCCACCCATACCTGCAGGTGCGGGCGGCTCGCTGGCGGGCTGCTGTCCGGGGAGGAACATCCCGATGATAACGCCGACCAGAAGTGCCACGACACCAATGAGGGCAGCAACCGTCATGCTAACTGACTGCAAGGTCAGTCCGGCGACAGGGGCAGTCGCAGGAGCGGGCCTCTCGGCGACCGCCTTTGGGGCGCGCGCCTTGGGGGCGGCTTTCTCGGCGGGTGCCTCGGCGGGCTCCTTGGCGGGTTCCTTGGCCTTAGCCTTCTCTATCGGCTTGCTATCCTCTGTATCGTCCTCGTCAAAGTAGAAGTCCTTTTCACTCACTTCGCGCATCCTCCTCGGTAGCTGGATATCGAGCATTCCATGCAGCAAGCTGCCATAGCCTCGAACAAACTCACGCATTATATCACGGTGGTACTAACGTGTGGATAAGTATCACCGGAGTGGTTAGCAATAAATCGGCCAACTTGTGGGGTCATCCACGCAGTTTGGTGCGTATCTCCTCGGCGCGAGCGATAATCCGCTCGACGTCCAGCGAAACCGGCTCACCGCCATCAAGGAGCGTCTTTCCTGCGACCATTGTGAACATTACATTATCCTGGTTCGCCGAGTGCACCATCGTGCTGTAGGGATCGGCTATCGGGGCCTGGTGGCTGTGGGAAAGATCGACCGCGATCACGTCTGCGCTCTTGCCTACCTCCAGCGAACCCGTTCGATTCGACAGTCCCAAGGCGTCAGCTGCCGAGGAGGTCCCTAGCTGCACGAAAGTTCGTGCATCGAAAAATCGCTGTCCTGGATCGGCTGCGCGCTGGATCAACAATCCGATACGCATTTCATCGAACATGTCCATCGTGTTGTTGGAGGCCGGCGAGTCGGTGCCGATGCCAATCTTGATTCCCTTTGCTAGCATAGCCCTTAGCTGGAACACGCCCATTCCTAGCTTGGCATTGCAGCGAGGGCAGAACGCTATCGACACACCATGCGAAGCGAGGATATCTATGTCGGCGTCATCGACCTGCGTGCAGTGGACTGCAAGAACATTGGGCACCGAAAACAGGTCCCACTGTTGCACGTACCGGACGGGACTTACCCCGGTTGGCAGCCACGGTACTGCGCCGTCACCGTCTTCGCGATAATCTGTCGCTAATGCCGAGCTGCCGTACTTCACAAAATCGTACTCTTCCCTGGAGCCGGCTAGGTGCGTCGCGACTGGTGCGCCGGTGTCGTGCGCATACTGGGCTACTCGTTTGTAGAGCTCAGGATGACAACTATAGGCAGAGTGGGGCCCGATTCCGATGTCCACCAGATCGCAGTTGGATGCTTCGCTCCATTGTGCGATATCCGCTACGGCGGCATCCAGCGCAGGAGCCACCTGAGCCTTCTCCATCGCCGACACCTCACGATAGATGACAGCGCGCAGACCTGCCTCGCCAACGGCAGGGACGGAGGCGCCGGACTCCGTGATGTCCGCAATCGTCGTAATCCCTGATCGGAGGCACTCCAATGCACCAAGCAGTGCGGCATCTTCCCAGTCAGTGCGATCGAGCAGCTTCTCTTTCTTCATGAGCTGTAATTTCCACTGGGCGTACGGCAGGTCGTCGACCAGCCCCCGCATCGCCGAATACTCGAGATGGGTGTGTACGTCCACGAATCCCGGCATGATCGCGGCAAGGCCGAAATCGCGCACCGGCTCCTCGGGATAGGCCTCCATCAGCTGCTCGGCCTTCCCGACATCGGTGATCACGCCATCCCTGACCAGCAACGCTCCGTCCTCGATGTGCGGCGCGGTCACCGGAAGCACGTAGTGAGCTTTGAGTAGCATGTCAGTCCTCCATGTTTGAGCAGTGGGCCCGCGTTACTTTACCGCACTATGGATGGCGACAATCCCACCCGTAAGATTCTTCCACTCTGCGCTCGCAAAACCTGCGAGTTCGAGCTCTCTGGCCAGACTGCTTTGATCCGGGAATGATCGGATCGAAGCATTGAGGTACTCGAAAGAAGCGCGATCTCCCCGAGTCAACAGGGATCCGAGCAGCGGGATGACGTATCCAAGATAGAGATGGTAGACAGCCCTCCATGGAGCCCAGCCGGGGGTCGAGAACTCGAGGATGACGTAGCGTCCTCCAGGGCGCAGCACCCTCAGGACTTCTCGGAAGTTTGCGGCTCGATCTGGAAGGTTGCGTACACCGAATGCCACTGTGACTACGTCGAAGCTTGCGTCGGCGAACGGCAGCGCCTGCGCGTCTGCAACAGAGAACGAAACTTCGGTCTGAGAGGCGATCTTGGGGGCCTTTCGCGATGCTACCGCTAGCATCTCCGGCGAGAAGTCAGTAGCCTCGACTCGCCTGGCAACACCGCGAGCCGCTAGAGCCAGAGCAAGGTCGCCGGTACCCGAGCAGATGTCGAGCACTACTGAACCCGGGGTCAGTTGAGTGGCTCGGACCGCCGCCCTTCGCCAACCCCTATCGAATCCCATGCTCGAAAGCAGGTTGAAGGCATCGTAGCTCTCGGCGATTCGCCCGAAGATGCCCCTCACGCGCTCTGTTGTAGGCTCTCCGGAGACGGCCTCATGCCCTCCAGCCATGGACTTCTTATCGGTCATCTGGATTTCGTGCCTTCGCATGCCACGCCCTGGGTTCCTGTTCGGATTCCGAACAGCCCGGCGATGCTCTCCTTCGCCCACAACGCCAGCACGTTTACCACATGTCGCCAGTTGGCTTTTGCTGGCCAACGCAGTTCGCGCTTCTCACACACGGTCGACTCAGAGAGCCTTTCCATCTCTTTGCGGAGCACGCCGAGCTTCTTCTCCCTGGCTGCGGCCGGTTCCTTGTAGATGGCGTCGACCCGTCGCATGATGTCGCGTGCCTCCACAATCCTTTGCATGGTCTGTTCGGCGACATCCTGAGGGACTATCCCTGCGTTACCCTTGACACGATTGATGTGATATCCGACCTCATAGGTCGCCTCCACCAGATCATCGACGCTCACCGCATCGCTCTCATAGTTCATGATGTGCTTCCATGAAGGCTCAATGAGTAGCTGTCTGTGCTCCTCCAGTGTTCGGGCGCGAAGCTTGAAGCCGAACTTGTCCGGATCGTCGAACACCATCGAGCCAGGGTCGAGGAACGGTGCCATTGGCGACGAGAAGACCAGCAGGCGTTTGTCGTTGTTCATCTTGGAGTAAAGGGACTCGGTGTATGAGCTTGTCTCGAGGATCGACTCGGCGGTCTGGGTGGGAATGCCCGTCATGAAGTACAGGTCGAAGCGCGAGCACCCGTTGCGCAGCGCAGCGGCGATCGACTCCTCCAGCTCAGCCGTAGTGTAGTGATGCTTGCCGAAAGCGGTCCTCACAGCATCATCGTGGGATTCAGCGCTGATCTCCACCGAGTAATCATCGAGATGTTCGTTGAGGAACTGGTAGAACTCCTCGGCAGGTGGCTTGAAGAACTCGAATCCGATGGGATTGCGTAGCTTGATCCGCGCGAGGCCTCGGATGAACTCCGAGACGTAGTCGGGGCCGCCCTGCAGAAAGTCGTTGAGCACGAAGATTGGTCCGGGCACATACTTCTGGACGTTCTCGATATCCCGGACCAGCAGCTCAGGGTCGCGGAAAGCGACTTTCCGTCGGCCGAAGTGGTTGCGGAATGAATATGCACTGCCGCCGCAGGTCACGCAGTTGTGCGTGCAGCCTCTGCAGGTAAGGGAGGCGCACACGGGGTACTGAAGCCAGTCCTTGAACGGGACCGACCCCATCATGTCGCGATAGCGGATAACCGAACGCATCGAGAACGAATAGTCCAAAGAGATGTCGTTCATGTTGTCCGGAACCCACTCGAGGGGGTTGATCACCATGGAGCCGTCGACCGACTTGTAGGTCAGGTTGGGGATATCGCTCACGCTCCCCTTGCCTTTGATGGCATGGATCAGGCGTGTCATAGGCTCCTCAGTGGAGTCCCCCCGAAGCACATAGTCAACGCTTGGATAACTGATGAGTTCCTCGTGGAAAAAGCTGGAAGACAGTCCGCCGAATATAACGGGAGTGTCAGGGTGGTATTTCTTCACGATCTTTGAAATCTCGATGGAGCCATGTGCGTGGGGCAGCCAATGAAGATCAATGCCGAAAGCGACCGGGTTCATGTCCCTAATCGCAGCTTCCACATCGAAGTCCTTGCGGTTGAGCATAAGCACCGCAAGGTTGACGATCCGCACCCTGAGACCGTGGCGCTCGAGATATTCAGCAATCGTAGTAAAGCCAAGGGGATACATCTCGAACACAGGCGTTGATGGGACCATATCCGAGACAGGTCCGAACATGATGGACTTCTCTCGGAAGTCGTAGACACTAGGGGCGTGGAGTAAAACCAGGTCGATCTTAGACATCAATGAATCCTTCCAAGACTCGTTTGAGGATGCGCAGGGGGCACCAGACGCAGCTGAGCGCAACCCCGAATCATTCTACCTCCTCGCGAACATTGTAAACCTTGATGCGTCCCTGCTCTGCATCGGAGACATACAGCCGAGACTCATTCGCATCCCACCACACATCTTTAGGAGCAGTCATGGCCGTCTCTGCCGCAAACCCGTGAAGCGCTTCGTCGCCCACGACATCGAGAACGCCCAGCCCTTCTGAATCGAACACCCTGACAACGCCAGCAAAAGCTTCGGCTACATAGATCCTGCCGGCCTCGTCAGAGACTATGCCTCGTGGCAAGTCGAATCTCATCTGAACCGATCTCAGGACTTGGCCGGTGATCGGATCGAGTCCAAGAACTCGTCCGACATTGGAATCGGAGACCCAAAGGGTCGATCCCGCAAGGTGCATCGCGCCGACATAGGTAATCGGGGGTATCATGCCAGCACCCAGATGTCTCAAGGGCTCACCCGAGCCGTCGTACACATGAATCATGCCGCTAGTTGCATCCGCAACGAACAATTCGCCACCGTGGTATTCAACTGCAGTTGGCTGACCCAGCGAAGGCGCCGCCTCAGACAGCAACGGCCTAGCGGCGGTTGGATCCGAAGGATCCAGTAGAATCACCCGGTTACCCGAGGTTTCAACAACAGCAAGTCTATCGGGCGAGATCGCAGCGACGTCTATCGGATACGAAACCGGAGCCCCGGACACCGGTTCGATGGTAATCGTGTCCAACATTGCGCCGTCTAGGGAGAAAACACCGATTGCACCGATCTCAGATAGGGCGATGTACAACCTATCGTCAATTTGATCCATACCCATGGGTCCGCCGAGTGGGGCCTCTTCGGCCATAGGGAACTGTCCGGCAAAAGCAACCGTACCAGTCGACTCTGCCGAAAAACCCACTAAACCAACGCCCGCCTTCGCCCCGTAGTTATCGAGGCGCAGGAGGTACCATGTCAGTGTGCCGACAGTGGCCACCAGTGCGATTCCGGCAATTGCAAACCACAGCCCGCGGGCACCTAAGCCTCGGAACATTCATGAACTCCTATAGTGATGTCAGGCTAAGCCGCAGTGATGAATCAGTTATCCACTGCCACCCTGACGTGACACTCTGCACAGAATGTCGAACTGTGGCACTCGAAGCACGGTTGCGCTCCGCCGTCACGAACTGCAGCGACATGCTGAGGGACCCAAGGCAGTGCTGGGTTACCAGCAGGATGGTGACAGGCGTTGCAGAACAGCTGCTGCTCAGCCGTATCTCCAGCAACTGCGTGACACAGCGTGCACGACTCAGGCTCATCACGGCCTACGTCACCATGATCCACTTCGAATCCGGCGGGGTGCGGCATCTCCATGCCGTGGCAATCAGAGCAGAAGCTCTGGGCGTGGCACGTGTAGCAGTAGTTGATCTGGTTTGCAGGAGGGATGTCGGTCCAAGGGTGATCTGGCTCGGCCGGGGTGTATGCTT
>JAMDCK010000034.1 GCA_023488435.1 Actinomycetota bacterium | reverse complement strand
ATCTCTCCAGGGTGGACCGGCCGTATCGTGCGCTCTATGTTGTTGGGGATGGCCATGCTGCACCTCATCTCAGTGGTAGTCGCAGATCTCGACATCGTAGGCGTCTCCGTCTTGAAACACGAAGCAGATGCGCCACTGATCATTGATGGAGATCGAGTATTGTCCCTTGCGGTCGCCATCGAGGCTGTGAAGCCTATTGCTCGGTGGCTCCATCAGGTCCTCTAGCCGCGCCGCCAAGTCCAGGTACTCCAGCTTACGGCGCGCCCGCTTCATCACATCCGGGGGGAACCGCTTCGCTGTACCAGTGGTATATATCTGCTGCGTGCGCTTATCGCCGAAAGTCCGTATCATCTGATGATTGTAACTCGTCACGTGACACACGTCAACGCCGCTACTCCCGAGGGTTCAGCCGCCCAGGACGGGTCGCGCCTTCAGTAGGGCTTCGAGCCATTCGGCTTCGGGGTCCGAATCGATCGTGATCCCGCCGCCGGTCCCCCAGCGCGCGGTCGTGCCGTCGAGTTCGAGCGTGCGGATCAACACCGAGGAGTCCATCCGCCCAGGCATCGCCACAACCAGTGCGCCGGTATACGCGCCGCGGGGCGTGACCTCCAGCTCGCGTATCAGCCGCATCGCTGCGATCTTCGGCGCGCCGGTCACCGATCCGCACGGGAAGGCAGCCTCCAGCAGCTCGGCGATTGTGGCGTCAGGCCGAAGTCGCCCGCGCACGCCGCTCACGAGTTGATGGCAGTACGGCGTCGCGAACACCTCGAAGAGTGGCTCGACGATGACGCTGCCGGTCTCGCACACCCGGCCCAGGTCGTTGCGCTCCAAATCGACGATCATCAGGTGCTCGGCGCGCTCCTTGGCGCTGGCGGCAAGCTCGGCGGCGAGTCGCGCGTCGGTGACGGGGTCGGCACCGCGCGGCCGCGTGCCCTTGATCGGCTGGATCTCGGCGTGGCGCACGCCACCGGTCCGCGGGCTCTCGGCGGTCACGGCGAGGAATCGCTCGGGCGAGACGGAGACGATCGCGCTCTCCTCAGCAGCCCACATCGCCGACATCGGCCCTGCCGAGGAGCCCAGTAGCGCCTCGAAAGCCGCCGCGACGTCCGTTCGCAGAGTGCCCTGGAGGCGCATCGTGAGGTTGAGGACGTAGACGTCGCCGTCGCGGATCGCCGAGCGGACCGCTTCGACCCGCGCGAGGTAGTCGGCCTTCGCAAGGTCGAAGCGCGCGTCCGCGAGCAGCGGGGTCTCGGGGGCGGGGCTCGCGGCGGGCACCGGCGGCTCGCCGAGGTCGTCCGCGCGCAGGTCGCCGGGCTCACCCCACGGCTCCCAGCCGCCATCGGTCCGCATGAGCCCCCCGCGGTAGAGACGGATCCGGCACCCGGTGCCGTCGTAGGGCACGATTGCGGCCGCTAGCAGGGGCTCCTCGGCGTTCATGACGGCCTCTAGTGCGGAAGCGGCCTCCCGTAGGTCAGCGCCGTGCGTGTCGGCGACCGGATCCGCGCACACGAGCGACATCCCACCGAACCACCCGCTCGCACCCGACGGCTCCAGCACCAGCGGCTTGCGCGCAAGCCCGATCGCTCGCGCGATGGCGGCTGGCGAGCGCTCAGCCATCCCTGGCGCCATCCCCCGCACCGGCGAAAAGCCGAGCGAAGCGCGCCGCCAGCGCCTCTGCCGCAGGGCCGCCTCGGCCACGCACGGCGATCGCGCCTGCGACCGCGGTCGTGAGCACGACCTCGTCGGCGGCGTCGACATCGGCGGCCGTCAGCGGCGCCTCTTCGGCGGAGAAGCCCAGCTCAGGAGCGGCATCGAAGACCACCCGCCGAGACACTCCGGCCAGCGCGGGCGGGCTTGCGGGCGTGAGCAGCCTATCGCCGAAGCGCACCCACAAGGTCGCGTGCGAGGTGTCGAAGACGAGTCCCGCCGCCGAGACGAGCACGGCGACGTCGGCCCCTTGGGTGCGCGCCTGTTCGACCGCGCGGTCCCAGAAGGAGCGATCCTCGGGCTTCGCGCCGCCAGGAGGCAGAACCGGCTCGGGCGTCACCACGAAGGCGATGCTCGGCCCGCCGGGCACGTCGATCATCGACGCTGCCGAGGAGACCTCTGCACGCGCCCGGCCGTCCACCGCGACGTGCAGCGTCATGCGACCGTAGGGTTCGGGCCACTCCTCGGCGGCTCGCATGGCCTCGCGGCGCGCAGCGGCGACCATCGCGGCATCACAGCCGCCTGCGGCCAGGCGCGCCAGGTGCAGCTCGAGCAGCGGTATGAGCCCGCCCTGCACCCGGATGGTCTCTCGCAGCGCCTGCGACAGCATCCCCGCCTCCCGCTAGTGCCTGAAGTGGCGATGCCCGGTAAACACCATCGCCACACCGAGCTCGTCGGCTTTCGCGATGACCTCGTCATCGCGCATCGAGCCGCCGGGCTGGATCAGCGCGACGATGCCCGCAGCCGCGCACACCTCGAGCGTGTCGGCAAAGGGCAGGAACGCGTCGCTGGCGGCCACGGCTCCGCGGGCCTTCTCGGCAGCTTGCTCGACCGCGATGCGCGCCGAGTTCACGCGATTCATCTGCCCGGCACCCACCCCCACGGTCGCGAGATCAGCCGCGATCACCATCGCGTTGGACTTCACACTCTTGGCTACCTTCCATGCGAACAGCATCTGCTCCATTTGCTCGGCGGTCGGCTTGGCCTTGGTGGGCACCGTGAACGCCGAGGGGTCCTCGGCAACGCGGTCGCTCGTCTGCACTAGCATCCCGCCCTCGACCGCGCGCGACTCGTATCGGCCGCCGCCTGTGCGCACCCCGCCGGTGGCGAGCACGCGCACGTTGGGCTTGGAGGCGAGCAGCTCCAGCGCGTCATCGGCGAAGGAAGGCGCGATCATGACCTCCACGAACTGCCCGTTCGCCAAAATCGCCTCGATAACCGCCGAGGAGACCTCGCGGTTGAAGGCCATCACGCCACCGAAGGCGCTCACGGGGTCGACCTCGTGCGCCTTGCGGTACGCGGCAACCAGGTCATCTGCGACCGAGATGCCGCACGGGTTCGTGTGCTTGACGATGACGCACGCAGGCGCGTCGAACTCGCGCACGGCGCTCCAGGCGGCGTCGGTGTCGAGGATGTTGTTGTACGAGAGCTCCTTGCCCTGGAGCTGCGAAGCGCGCGCCAGGGTGTGCTCGGCGGCATCGAGGAAGCGGTAGAACGCCGCTTCCTGGTGAGGATTCTCGCCGTATCGCAGGTCCTGAATCTTCTCGAGGCGGAAGCGGGCCTCCTCGGGGAAGCGCGTCTGCCCGTAGCCTGAAAGGTGCATCCAGATCGCGCTGTCGTAAGCGCTCGTGGTGCGGAAGACCTCGAGGGCGAGTGCGCGCCTGGTGGGCAGCGTGGTCGCGCCGGAGTTCTCGCGCATCTCGGCGAGGATGGCGGAGTAGCTGGCCGGGTCGGTCACCACCGCGACGCTTTCGAAGTTCTTCGCGGCGCTGCGCAGCATCGAAGGACCGCCGATGTCGATGTTCTCGATTGCGTCTTCCTCGGACACGCCCGGGTGCGCCACCGTCTGCTCGAAGGCGTAGAGGTTGACGACGACCATATCGATCATGCCGATGCCGTGTTCCTCGGCGGCTGCCATGTGCGCGGGCACGTCCCGGCGCGCGAGCAACCCTCCGTGGACGCGCGGGTGCAGCGTCTTGACGCGGCCGTCCATCATCTCCGGAAAGCCGGTGAGGTCGTCGATGGGTCTGACCGCGATGCCTGCCTCGGCAAGCACGGTCGCCGTGCCGCCTGTCGAGACGATCTCGACTCCGAACTCCTCCGCCAACGCCCTACAGAACTCCACAACGCCCGTCTTGTCAGTCACCGACACCAGGGCACGCTTCACCTCGACCTTGTCCATCTACTCCCTTTCGAACTCATCCCGCCAGCTGGTGCTGCCGAGCTACTTGACTATCTGCTGCCACTCGCCGTTCACAACGCGATACGCCGAGATGACCTGGTTGGTTGTGTCGCCGTTCTCATCGAACTCGGTCACGCCGGTGACACCGTCGAAGGAGCCCCCACGGATCGCTCTTGCGATTGCCTCGCGATCGAGCCCGGCCTCAAGCACGGCCTCGACGAAGATCCATGCCTGGTCGTATGCGTAGCTGTCGAAGGCTTCCGGCGCCCTGCCGAACTCGGCCTCATAAGCTGCCTGGAAGTCCATGCCGCGAGGCTGCTGCTCTAGTGGCAGGCCCAGGCTGGTCGCCACATCCCCTTCGGCATTGGCAGCACCGGCCACAGCGATGTACTCAGCCGAGTAGATCATGTCGCCGCCGATCAGTGGTGCGGTAAGTCCGGCCTCGGACATCTGCTTGGAGATCAAGCCGCCTTCTGTGTGGGCACCTGCGTAGTAGACAGCCTCAGGTGCCAGTCCTCTGATCCGAGTCACCAACGCCGAGAAGTCCACCGTCTTGGGCTGGATCTGCTCGCGCAGGATCACGGTGCCACCCGCCTCTTCGAACGCCCGGATGAACTCGGTTGCCAGGCCAACGCCGTACTGCGTGGAATCGTCGAGGACCACGACCCTGTCGAAACCGAGCTCCTCGAGCACCAGGGTCGCCGCGTAGGCACCTTGCACGTCATCCTTTGCGACGATACGGTTGACCACGGTGTGACCGGCAGCTGTCAGCGCCGGGTTCGACGAGACAGTGATCATCGCCATGCGGGCCTGCTCGTATATCGGAGCGGCCGGGATCGAGCAACCGGAGTTGAAGTGGCCGATGACGCCTAGGACCGAGGTGTCGGACGCGAGGATGTTGGCCACATTGACGGCCTGCTTCGGGTCGCCCTGGTCGTCCTCGGCACGGATCACGAACTCAAGACCTGCCTCCCGCACCTCGGGCGAAGCGTTCGCTTCCTTGAAGGCGAGCTCGACTGCCCGTAGCATCCCCTGGCCGAAGACTGCGTTGTCACCGGTCAACGGGGCTGCGAATCCGATCCTTACTTGCGTGGGCTCTTCCTCAGTGGGACCCGGCCCAGCAGGCTGTTCTTGCTGACAGCCTGGCAGAACGGCCAGTGCCCCGATCAGCATCGCGGCAAAAGCCACCTTTGAAATCCTGTCGAAACTCTTCACTCTTGACCCCTTTCTCAACACGTGCGCTCGAAGGGTGATCCCTTCTTGCCGCACGTTTGCCCACTGTCATGTTATCAAACTCGGTTGGGGAGAATCACCGTCTTCCTGCCCTCGATGACGACGCGCCCCTCTACCAGGAGCTGGAGTGCTTCGGGATATAGCGTGTGCTCGACTTCGTGGACCCGGGCCTCAAGCGACTCAAGGGTGTCGTCGGGTTCGATGACGACCGTCCTTTGCGCGATGATCGGGCCCTCGTCGAAGTTCTCATTGGCGAGGTGGATCGTCACACCGGTCACCTTGACCCCGTGCTCGAACGCGTCCTCGATTCCAGACGCTCCCGGGAATGACGGCAGCAGCGAAGGGTGGATGTTGACCACGCGGTTCTCGAACCAATCGAGGACTTCCGATCCTAGCAGGCGCATGTAGCCGGCCATCACCACGATGTCGACCCCATGGGCGCAAAGCTCGTCCTTGATCGCCATGTTGTATTCGCTGAAGGTGGCGTATGCACTCTTGTCGATCCAAACTGCCGAGATGCTCGCACGCCGCGCACGCTCGAGCCCGTACGCGTCTGCGTTGTTGCTGATGACCACTGCTACCTGGGCGTCGAGCGTACCGGCCCGGGTCGCATCGATGATTGCCTGCAGGTTGGTTCCCGAGCCCGAGACCAGCACTCCGAGCCTCGTGACCCGCTGTTCGCTTTCCTCACTCATAGACGACCCTCCCGGTTCCCTCGGCGATCTCGCCAATCTCGAAGACGGTCTCGCCAGCCTCGCGCAGCGCGACAGCGATGTCGGCAGCCCGGCGTTTGTCGGCGATGATAGCCAGGCCGATGCCCATGTTGAAGGTGCGGCACATCTCGGCTGGTCCGAGTGCGGCTTCCTCGGCGATCAGATCGAAGATCCGCGGCGTCTTCCAAGCGGCCAGCGAGACGTGCGCATCGCAGTCGGCGGGTAGTGCGCGGTCGAGGTTCTCGGTGATTCCGCCGCCGGTGATGTGCGCGATCGAGCGAATCGCTCCGTGCGGTGCGGCCTCGAGTGCCCGGCGCACGGCGGGGACGTATATCCGCGTGGGTTCGAGCAGCACCTCTCCCAGGGTCCGCCCGCCAAAGTCGACGCGCGGGATGGCAAGCGCCTCCTCCCGGCCTTCGACGAGCACGCGCCGCACGAGCGAGAAGCCGTTGGAGTGCAGGCCGCTGGATGCGAGTCCTAGGATCACGTCGCCCGGGCGCACCGACGCGGTGTCGAGCATCCTATCGCGCTCGACCACGCCGACGCAGAAGCCCGAAAGGTCGTAGTCGTCGTCGGCCATCACGCCGGGGTGCTCGGCCATCTCGCCGCCGATCAGCGAGCACCCGGCCTGTCGGCAGCCATCGGCGATCCCGCCGACGATCTGCTCGACGGTCGCAGAGTCGAGCTTGCCGATCGCGATGTAGTCGAGGAAGAACAGTGGTTCCGCGCCGGAAACCGCGATGTCGTTCGCGCACATCGCCACAAGATCGATGCCGATGGTGTCGTGCTTGCCGAGCGCCTGGGCCACCCGGATCTTCGTGCCGACGCCGTCCGTGGCGCTCACGAGGACCGGATCGCGCATGTCGCGCAGTCCCGCCGCCGAGAAAAGCCCGCCGAAGCCACCGATATCGCCAATCACCTCGGGCCGGTATGTCGAGCGCACCGCGTCGCGGATCGCGTCGACCGCCCGCGCGCCGGCCTGCGTGTCGACTCCGGCATCGCTGTAAGTGACGGGTTTCCTGTCGCTTCGATCGCTCATCGGCTCACTGCCTCTTTCGCCCCTCGTGTTTCGGTGCGGACCCATGTTGTGCGTGCGTCGTATTCTACCCCACGGCGGTAAGCATCGACAGCGTGATGCTCGCGGAACCCGCGATCCAGCCCGCCGAGGCCCAACCTGTGCCGTGGATGACCCTTCGGCCGACGAAAACGCCGGCTGCAGCAGGAGCCAGATAGCCCAGCGCAAGGCTTCCCACACCCCAGATCGCAAGCGTGAGCAGGTGCGCCCATTCGGCGAAAAGCGGCACGGTCGAAGCTGCCGATGCGGCGATGGCGTCTTGCACCTGCGCGACCACCGCGAGTCCGTCGCCTGCGAGCCAGCCTGCGGCCAGGACGACCGCGAACCACACAGCGCGCGAGCGGGGGGCCCAGCGTTTACCTCCGTAGAGTGCAGCCGCGAGCGTTGCAGCCACAAGAGATGCCAGCGGGTTGAAGGTCAGAGCCAAAGGCGCACCTTCGAGGATCGCCGCTATCGCCTCTTGCAGCACGGATCTCAGCCGCAGGATTCGAGCGCGAGTTTTCCTCGGCGGACGGCGTCGGGAATCCCAACCGGGTAATCGCCGTTGAGGCAGGCCAGGCAGAAGCGATCGGCCGGAGCGCCGGTGGAAGCGACCATCGCTTCGAGGGAGAGGTACGCGAGCGAATCCGCGCCGATGTACTCGCGGATCGCCTCGATGTCGTGTTCGGAGGCGATGAGCTGCCCTTGGGTGTCAGTGTCGATGCCGTAGAAGCAGGGCCAGCGTACCGGCGGCGAGGTGATGCGCATGTGGACCTCGGCGGCGCCGGAGTCGCGAAGGAGCTGCACGAGCTTGCGGCTGGTGTTGCCGCGGACGATCGAGTCGTCGGTCACGATGAGACGCTTGCCTTCGATGACGTGGCGCAGAGGATTGAGCTTCAGGCGGATGCCCTGCTGCCGCAGCTCCTGCGAAGGCGAGATGAACGTCCGGCCGACGTAGCGGTTCTTCACGAGCCCTTCGCCGAAGGGGATCCCGCTTCCGAGCGCGTACCCGACGGCTGCCGGCACGCCGGAATCCGGCACGCCGATGACCAGGTCGGCGGCGGCGGGGGCCTCGGCGGCGAGCAACTCGCCCATGCGATGGCGGGCCTCGTAAAGAGTGCAGTCGTACATGACGCTGTCAGGGCGCGCGAAGTAGATGAACTCGAACATGCACAGGCTCACCTGCGCGACCACCGCGAGTCCGTCGCCTGCGAGCCAGCCTGCGGCCAGGACGACCGCGAACCACACAGCGCGCGAGCGGGGGGCCCAGCGTTTACCTCCGTAGAGTGCAGCCGCGAGCGTTGCAGCCACAAGAGATGCCAGCGGGTTGAAGGTCAGAGCCAAAGGCGCACCTTCGAGGATCGCCGCTATCGCCTCTTGCAGCACGGATCTCAGCCGCAGGATTCGAGCGCGAGTTTTCCTCGGCGGACGGCGTCGGGAATCCCAACCGGGTAATCGCCGTTGAGGCAGGCCAGGCAGAAGCGATCGGCCGGAGCGCCGGTGGAAGCGACCATCGCTTCGAGGGAGAGGTACGCGAGCGAATCCGCGCCGATGTACTCGCGGATCGCCTCGATGTCGTGTTCGGAGGCGATGAGCTGCCCTTGGGTGTCAGTGTCGATGCCGTAGAAGCAGGGCCAGCGTACCGGCGGCGAGGTGATGCGCATGTGGACCTCGGCGGCGCCGGAGTCGCGAAGGAGCTGCACGAGCTTGCGGCTGGTGTTGCCGCGGACGATCGAGTCGTCGGTCACGATGAGACGCTTGCCTTCGATGACGTGGCGCAGAGGATTGAGCTTCAGGCGGATGCCCTGCTGCCGCAGCTCCTGCGAAGGCGAGATGAACGTCCGGCCGACGTAGCGGTTCTTCACGAGCCCTTCGCCGAAGGGGATCCCGCTTCCGAGCGCGTACCCGACGGCTGCCGGCACGCCGGAATCCGGCACGCCGATGACCAGGTCGGCGGCGGCGGGGGCCTCGGCGGCGAGCAACTCGCCCATGCGATGGCGGGCCTCGTAAAGAGTGCAGTCGTACATGACGCTGTCAGGGCGCGCGAAGTAGATGAACTCGAACATGCACAGGCTGGGCTTCTCGGCAGGTACGGCCTGCTCGGATTCGAGGCCGGCCGCCGAGATCTTGATGACCTCGCCGGGTGCCACGTCGCGCTCGTACGTCGCGCCGATGATGTCCAGCCCGCAAGTCTCGCTGGCGACGCACCAGCCCTTGCCGTCGATGCGGCCCAGCGCCAGCGGCCTGATTCCGTACGGGTCGCGGAAGGCGTAGATCGCGTCCTCGGTCGCCAGCACGACCGCGTAGGCCCCGCGGATGAGCGACATCGTCTCGCGGATACCCTCGCGAATATGGCTGTGTATCTGCGTGTACTGACCGACCAGCGTCGCGATGACCTCGGAGTCGGTGGTCGAGCGGAAGCGGATGCGCTCAGGGCGCAGCAGGTCGCGGACCTCGGTGGTGTTCACGAGGTTGCCGTTGTGGGCAAGCGCGATGACCTGATTGCCTATCGCCGAGAGGTGCGGCTGCGCATTGTCCCAGGCGTCAGAGGCGCCGGTGGTCGAATAGCGCGTGTGGCCGATGGCCAGGTCGCCGGTCAGCGAGTCGAGGTCCGATGCCTTGAAGACGCTGGAGACAAGCCCCAGGTCCTTGATTACCGTGACCGTCTCGCCGTCACCCACAGCGATGCCTGCGCTCTCCTGCCCTCGGTGCTGCAACGCATGCAAGCCGAAGTAGGCGGCTCTGGCGACATCCTGTCCGGGCGCGTAGATCGCGATGACCCCGCAGGCTTCCTCCATGCGGTCGGGACGCTCGGGGGTCTCAGGGCTCTCGAGGTACTCGGTCATCTCGCGCCCTCGCCGCGCACCAGCGCCTCGAGCGTGGGCCCGTGCGCCGCGTGCATCTCGGCTAGCGACGCACTCGCAAGCGGGCCGTGCGGCCCTGCAATCTCGAGACGCTCCCCGCCGACCTCGCCGAGAACCGCGTAGGGAACCTCGCGCTCGAGCAGCAGTTCGATGAAGGCGCCCGAGTCCTCCTCGGCGACGCTGACGACGATGCGGCTTTGCGACTCGCTGAAGAGCGCGGCGACCGGGGCGAGCTCGTCGGGCAGGTGGATGTCGGCACCGATGTCGCCGGCCATGCAGCTCTCGGCGAGTGCGACGGCCAGGCCGCCCTCGGAGCAGTCGTGCGCCGAGCGCAGCAACCCGGTGCGGATCGCGTCGCGGACGGCGGCCTGCACGGCGACCTCGAGCTCGATGTCGAGCGATGGCGGCGAGCCTGCGACCGTGTCGAACTCGACCTTCAGGTACTCGGAGCCGCCAAGTTCAGGCAGCGTCTCGCCGACGAGTACGACCACGTCGCCGGCCTGCTTGAAGCCTGCGGTGCAGCGTGCGGACACGTCGTCGAGCAGCCCGACCACGCCGACGGTAGGCGTCGGATAGATCGGCTGGCCGAAGGATTCGTTGTAAAGGCTCACATTCCCGCTGATGACGGGGACGTTCCAGGCTTTGGCGGCATCGGACAGCCCTCGGATGGCCTCGAAGAAGGTCCAGTAGACCTCGGGCTTCTCAGGCGAGCCGAAGTTCAGGCAGTCTGTCAGCGCGGCCGACTCTGCGCCGACGCACGAGACGTTGCGGGTAGCCTCCGCCAGCGCGATCTGCGCACCGCGATACGGGTCGAGGTAGACGTAGCGGCCGTTGCAGTCGCTCGATGCGGCGATGCCGCGCTCGGTCATCTCGCCTCGGCCGGTGTCGCCGATTCTGATCACTGCGGCATCTCCGCCGGGAAGTACCACGGTGTTGAGCATCACCTGATGGTCGTACTGCTCCCAGATCCAGCGCCGCGAGCAGATATTGGGGCTCGCGAGCAGGCGCAGCAGCGTCTCGCTGAGCATCTGCGGGTCGGTGGCGTGATCCAACTCGCCGAGCGGGTCGAACGCCTGCAGCTCGTCGAGGTACGCCGGGCGGCGCTTCTCGGGCGAGTAGATGGGTGCGTCATGGGCGAGCGTGGCTGCGGGCATGTCGGCGACGATCTCGCCTGCTTCCCGCACGATGAAGCGGCCGGTGTCCGTCACCTCGCCGATCACGGTCGCGAGCAGGCCCCAGCGGTTGCAGACCGCGCGCGCCTCCTCGGCAAGCTCGGGCGTGACGACGGCGAGCATGCGCTCCTGCGATTCGGAGACCATGACCTCGAACGGCTTCATGTTCTTCTCGCGAAGCGGCACGTGCGTGACCTCGATGTCGAGTCCGACCCCACCGCGCGATGCCATCTCGCTCGCGCTGGAGGTCAGGCCGGCCGCGCCCAGGTCGCCCAGCGCGACCAGCAGCCCGCGGTCGAGCAGCTCCAGGCACGCCTCGATCAGCAGCTTCTCCTCGAAGGGGTCGCCCACCTGCACGCTGGGGCGCTTGTCCTCGGCTTTCTCGTCGAACTCCTGGCTGGCGAGCACGCTTGCCCCGCCGATGCCGTCGCGTCCCGTGGTCGAGCCGATCAGCAGCACCAGGTTGCCGGGCCCCGCCGCCACCGCGCGTGTGAGTTGTTCTTCGCGCATGAGTCCGATCGCCATCGCGTTGATCAGGCAGTTCCCATCGTAGGCTTCCTCGAAGTAGACCTCGCCGCCGACGGTCGGCACGCCGAGGCAGTTGCCGTAGCCGCCGATCCCAGCGACCGCGCCCTCGAAGAGGTAGCGCTGCCTGGGCTTATCGAGCGTTCCGAAGCGCAGCGAGTCGAGGATCGCGATCGGGCGGGCGCCCATCGTGAAGATGTCGCGGATGATGCCGCCCACGCCGGTGGCCGCACCCTGGTACGGCTCGATCGCGCTCGGGTGGTTGTGCGACTCCATCTTGAAGGCGACCGCCCAGCCGTCCCCGACGCTGATGACGCCGGCGTTCTCGCCGGGGCCCTGCAACACGTGCGGCCCCTCGGAGGAGAACATCCTAAGCGCCGTGCGCGAGTGCTTGTAGCTACAATGCTCCGACCACATCAGCGAGTACATGTATAGCTCGGTGATGGTCGGCGTCCGCCCTAGGATCTCGACGATCCGCTCGAACTCGGCGGGTTTGAGGCCCAGCTCCTCGGCTAGTTTGGGGGCCAGTTCGGCGGAAAGGTCATCGCGCATGGAATCTCGCTCCTCGCATCGAATGGATGTCGGTGCAGGGTGTCACTGGACGACCGACCCCGGGATTCCGGCTACGCGCCGCACGATCGCCGAGAAGACCGTCGCGCCATCGATGCCGCCGGACACCGGGTCGACCGCGCGCTCCGGATGCGGCATCAGCCCAAAGACGTTACCGGCCTCGTTGCAGATGCCCGCGATGTCCTCAAGCGCACCGTTAGGCGCCGAGCCTTCCGGCCTGCGGGAGCCGTCGGCGTCGCAGTAGCGGAGCACGATCTGCCCCTTGTCCTTCATACGCGCAAGTGTCTGCGGGTCGCAGATGTAGTTGCCCTCGTTGTGGTTCACCGGGATGCGGAGCACCGTGCCCGGATTGACGTCGAGCCAGTGGCACACGCTTTCCTCGGCGATCAAGTGCGTGGGCTTGCAGACGAACTTGAGGCCGACGTTGCGCAGTAGCGCGCCGGGCAGAAGGTGCGCCTCGGTCAGAATCTGGAATCCGTTGCAGATGCCGATGACCGGGTTACCGGAATCGGCGAAGCGCACGACCTCGTTCATGATCGGGCTGAACCTGGCCACGGCCCCGCAGCGCAGGTAGTCGCCGTATGAGAAGCCTCCCGGCAGCACCACCGCGTCGAATCCGGACAGGTCGGTATCCTGATGCCACACGTACTCTGCATCGCAGCCCAGCAGACGCACCGCATGCACCACGTCCTGCTCACAGTTGGAGCCGGGGAAGACGACGACGCCGAAGCGCATCTTCACGCCCCCTCGGCAGTCTCGATGCGGAAGTCCTCGATCACGGGATTGGCCAGGAGCTTCTCGCACATCTCGCGAACGGCCTCGGGTCCCGCTTCGGTCTCAAGCTGGATGTACTTGCCGATGCGGACTTCCTCGACCGGGTAGCCCAGGTTCTCAAGCGCCCCCTTAGCAGTCGCTCCCGGAGGGTCGAATATGCCCTCGCGATAGGTGACGAAGATCTCGTAGTGCGCCATGCTCACCCCTTGCTCTTCGAGGATTTATCCGCCGCTTTCTGTTCGGCCAGCCACTTCTTACGCATCTTGCGGATCTTGGTGAGATCCACGAAGAACGCGCCGAACAGACAGACGTATGCTACCACCAAAGCGATCGTTCCCCACGGAGCCATCTCGCGCAGCAGGAAGGCACCTCCCGAGGAGATCATCGCGGAAATCAGCAGGATGATCCACACCTTGCGCCACAGCTTGAACTCCGGCGTATCCGGGTTCCACCGCATCTTCGCACGAGCCTTGCGCCCCTTGCGACCCAGGCGTCGGCGCTCGGCTTCCTCGGCGGATTGGCCGACTCCCCGCTTGGGCTTGGCGCTGGCCGCACTTCGGCGGCTCACACCTGTCTCGGCACCTTTCTGGTACCGCGGGTTCGATGCACTTCTTCGGGCCATCGGCTATCCGTCTCCTTCGGGGACGAAACTTCGTCCCGTGATTGCCTCGTACGCTTGTATATACTTGCGCGAGGTGGCCTCCACCACATCGACTGGAAGCGATGGCGGTGCGCCAACCTTGTCCCAGTCGCTGGCTTCAAGCCAGTCCCGTACGAACTGCTTGTCGAAACTCGCCTGCGCTTGACCTGGTGCGTAAAGATCCGCGGGCCAGAATCGGCTGGAGTCCGGTGTCAGGGCTTCATCGACCAGAATCACCCGCCCGTCGACAGTGCCGAATTCGAACTTGGTGTCGGCGATGATGACTCCGCGAGAACAAGCATGTTCGTGTGCCGTCGAATAAATGTCAAGGGACAGGCTACGTATCGTCTCGGCATGTTGCTGGCCTATGGTCTGAACCACCTGCTCAAAGTCGATGTATTCGTCGTGCCCGCCGTCGAAAGCCTTGGTGCTCGGCGTGAAGATCGGCGCTTCGAGCCGCTGCGACTCAACGAGTCCCTCGGGCAGGGGCACCCCGCAGATCGCCCCCATGCGCAAGTACTCCTTCCAGCCCGAACCGGTGATGTAGCCACGAACGATGCACTCCACCGGGAAGACCTCGGCTTTGCGGACGATCATCGAACGCCCACGCAGGTAATCGCGATGCGGTGCGAAGCGCTCTGGGAGCTTGGATACGTCGGTCGAGATCAGGTGCGTCTCCACGATGTCCTGGAGCAACTCGAACCAATGGAGGGTGAGCTTGGTCAGGACCTCACCCTTGAACGGAATGGCCTCCGGCAGCACCACATCGAAAGCGCTGATCCGGTCACTCGCCACCAATAGCAACCGGTCACCCAGGTCATATATATCCCGCACCTTGCCTTGGAAATCTGGCCGCATCTCTGTTTGCACGGTGCGTACTCTACCCCATCAAGACATAAGCGCCGAGGACACCATGACCGATGGCTCCTGCCAGTAGCAGGTAACCGCCAATCCTATGCACTTTCATGTGCGTAGCGCCCTTGAACTTGATCTTTCTCTTGCCGACGAGAATCTGGAAGAGCACCAGTACGAACAGGCCGATTCCACCTACAACCGACGCCATGCCCAACAACCGGAAATCAAGCTCCACTGTTCGCCCTCCCTTAGGTTCGAATCACTTGATGAGCGGGATCTCGATTCTAAAGACCGTCCCGCCACCTTCACGCCTGATAGCGCACACCCTGCCTCCGTGACGCTTCACAATCTCCTTCACGATCGCAAGCCCTATGCCGAGCCCACCGCTCTCGCGGTCTCGAGCTTCATCGGCGCGCCAGAACCTAGAGAATACCTTGTTGATGTCCTTCTCGGCGATACCGATGCCGGTATCCGCTACCTCGATCACTGCGCTTCCGCCTTCTCGGCGTACCGCCACGTTCACCTGTCCGCCATCAGGGGAGTAACGGATCGCATTGGAGAGCAGGTTGCTCACCGCTTGCGTCAGACGATCGCTGTCCGCCTGCACGAAAACTCCGGTCTCGACTTGCTCGGCAAGTCCGATTCCTGCCGCCTCGAACAGGAACCTGTGGAAGTCCACAGCGGCACCTACCGGCCCGGCGGCGTCGATGCGCTCGAACCTGAGGGCTACGCTGCCACGCTCTAGCTTAGTCAGCTCAAGGATGCCGTCGGTCAGTCGGGAGAGTCTCACAGTCTCGTTACGCACGATCTGCAGGTGCTCCTCGTCAGCTGGGTAGATTCCATCCTGCATGGCCTCGACGGTCGCCTGTATCGCCTGCAGTGGCGTTCTCAACTCGTGGGCCACGTCGGCCGTGAGTCGGCGTTCGAGGTTGCGGTCCGCTTCAATCGCATCAGCCATCTCATCGAGGGTCTTGCCCAGCGCTCCAATCGCATCATCGCCGGTGAAGCCCGTCCTGGCACTTTGGTTGCCCGCGCGAAGAGCCTCGGCGGTCTCGGTGATCTTGTCGATGGGACGAAGGAAGGTGATCGCAAAGCCAGCCCCTGCTATCGAGGCAGCTATCACGGCGATCACTGCAGCCAGACCCAGCGCTTCGAAGCTTGATTCCCGAAAGCGGATGTCCACATCGGCGAAACGCCCTTCCTCCACCAGTGGCCATACCCGCACAACGCCGATAGGGACTCCATCGACGACAATAGGCGCTAGATGAACCTGCCCTTCAGGCCCTGCGACTCCTGAAGGTGGGCCGGCCACGTGATTCGCCTGTCCAGTTGCGAAAGAGTCGTCATACAAGACACGGCCGCCCGACTCCATCACCTGCAATCCCAATCCGGACATGATTCCGTAGCGCGGTAGGCCCAGGAACACATGTTGATTCCACTCTCCATGGGCCTGGACATTGATGGCCACCAGCGAAGCTGCTCCTTTGGCGGTGCTTCGAAGGCGCTCGTTGACATACTCGTCGAACTGCTCGGCCCAGGTGACGAAGAGGATGCTCGACGCCAAAGCCATGGTGAAAGCCGCCACTGCGGCTGCGGCCAGAGCGAAGCGTAGGCTCAACTTGGATTGCTTAACCCGCATCCCCCCGAAGAGTCGTGAAGCCCGATCACTCATGGACTACTCCTCGGTTTGCGGGGGGTCGAATCTATAGCCGACCCCATGTACTGTATATATGTAGCTCGGATTCTTGGGGTCGTCGTTGAGCTTCGAGCGAAGGTTCTTCACGTGACTGTCCACCGCACGTTCGTACCGGTCGAAATCCCAGCCGAGCACCTTCTCCACCAATTCGAGACGGGTGTAGACCTTGCCCGGATACCTCGCTAGCGTAATCAGCAGCTTGAACTCGGTTGCCGTCAGGTCGACATCCACCCCATCGATGGCGGCCTTGTGTCCTGCGACATCGATCGATAGCGAGCCGAACACCATGGAGTCTCTCTGTGGGGCCTCACTGACTCGTGCCCGCCGAAGGAGTGCTCTGACCCTGGCCACGAGCTCCCTTGGAGAGAACGGCTTCACTAGGTAGTCGTCTGCGCCCATCGCAAGTCCGGTGACCCGGTCCTCTTCGTCGCCTTTGGCGGTGAGCATGATGATTGGCACGTCGGACACGTCCCGGATGGCACGGCAGACATCTTCACCGCTGACCTTGGGAAGCATCAAGTCCAGCACGACGAGATCGAAGCTGCGCTTCCTGACTGCAGCGATGGCCTTCTCGCCATCCGCTACAGGGGTGACCCAGTGGCCGTCCTTTTCGAGATAGGCCGTGACCGTCTCGCGGATGACCTTCTCGTCTTCGACCACGAGAATGCGTCGGCTCACACTCATCAACATCTCCGATCGGTACTCGACACCGTTGACTCTTCAGGTTCGATTTGGAACATCGGAACCCATAGATTCTAACTCCTGTTGCAATTGTAGGCGCAAAATCCACAGATAACACACGCCCCGGCGATGTCATCGGGGTGACTGGCCGGGGCGTGTGCGCGTTCTATCCTTTATGTCCGCAGCGACAGTGCCGAGCGGTGGTAGCGCCTAGTAGTTCTCGGCGAGTACCTCGAAGTGCTTCTGAGCGTGCGCACACGCAGGGCATAGCTCGGGAGCGGATGCACCCTCGACCACGTACCCGCAGTTGCGACAGTGCCACGTGAGTGGAGCAGGCTTGGTGAACGCTGCGCCGCTGTTCACGTTGTCCAGCAGCTTGCGGTAGCGGGCCTCGTGGAACGCTTCGACCTTCGCAATCTCGCGGAACGACTTGGCGACCTCGGGAAAGCCCTCTTCGTCGGCGATGTCCGCGAAGTCAGGGTAGAGGGTGCCCCACTCCATGAGCTCGCCGTCGGCGGCGTGAAGGAGGTTCTCGGCGGTGGTGCTGAGTGTGCCGGCCGGGTACGATGCGGTGATCTCTACCTCGCCGCCTTCGAGATACTTGTAGAAGATCTTGGCGTGCTCACGCTCGTTGTCAGCGGTCTCGACGAAGAATGCGGCGATTTGCTCGAATCCTTCCTTCTTCGCGATCGACGCGTAGTAGGTGTAGCGGTTGCGCGCTTGCGATTCCCCTGCGAACGCCTTGAGCAGATTCTGCTCGGTACGGGTTCCCTTGATACTCATATTCACGACCTCTCTTTCGAATCGGGGGCAGGACACGGAGACTGTAGCATATAGGGATGACACGAGAGCAATAGCGATGCCAGCACACGCTATGGCGATTGGACTGCACTCGATCGCCGATTGCGGTATCGTAGGTGCGCACATCCACTTCGAAGCGGAGGCTGTATGCGGGAGAACGTCGTGTTGACGATAACCGGGCCGGACCGGGTAGGGCTGGTCGAAGAGGTCACCGGACGCTTGCTCGGACTTGGCTGCAATGTCGAGGCCAGCCACATGGCGCGCCTAGGTGGCGAGTTCGCGATGCTCATGCTCGTGAGTATACCCGCCGAACAAGCCGAGGATCTGCGGGTCGCCAACGACCGGCTAGCCGCAGAGGGCTTCCAGGTCACGATGACGATGACCACACCTCCAGGTGTCGTACCAGCCACCTCGGCGTTTCAGGTCACGGTCGAAGGTGCCGACCATGAAGGGATCGTGCACGACATCGCGGCTGGGCTCGCACTCCACGGCATCAACATCGAGACGATGGACACGTTCGTGACCCCTGCGGCCGTCAGCGGCGTCCCGCTGTTCACGATGATCGCCACGGTCACGGCTCCCGCCGGGCTCGCCGAGTCCTCTTGGACCGATGCGCTCCACGATGCGGCTGCCGAGGCCAACGTCAGCGTGACTGTGTCCCGAGCGTGACCCCTTAGAGGACCGGGATGCCTGGCGAAAGAGGCACCATACCACGACTAAGCGCGCCTGTTGACCGCCTCACCGATCACAAGCAGTACGGGGCTGACGAGCCCCGCCTGTTCGACCGCCGCGGGCAGTTTCCCGACAGGTGCCTCCACCAGACGTTGTTGCGGTGTGCAGCCCCGCGATATCGCGACAGCGGGGGTTGTGGGTGCCATACCGCCCGATATCAGCTCCTGTGCGATGTCATGCAGCCGCGCCAACCCCATGAAGACGCAGATCGTTCCGCCGGTAGCCCCGAGTGCGCGCCAATCAACCTCGCGCGAACCTGCGGCCGCACGATGCCCCGTGACGAAAGTGACCGAAGGGGCCGTACCCCGTGCTGTGATAGGGATGCCCGCACATGCGGGCACCGCTGTCCCCGCCGTCACGCCGGGCACTACCTCTACGTCGATTCCGGCCGCGCCGAGGGCTTCTACCTCCTCGCTTCCTCGACCGAAGACGAAAGGGTCGCCGCCCTTGAGCCGCACGATGCGGCGGGCGGGATCCTCGATCGCGAGTCGAACGAGCAGTGCGTCGATCCCTGCTTGCGAGAAGTGATGCGAACCCGCGCGCTTGCCGACGTAGACTAGATCGGCTGTCTCTGGGGCTTCGGCGAGCAGGCGGGGGTCGACAAGGTGGTCGTGCACCACGACATCGGCGGCGCGCAGCAGCTCAAGTCCCCGTGCAGTGACGAGTCCGGGATCGCCAGGACCGGCACCGACGAGAGCGACACGAGGGCCGGGAGCGCCAAAGCCGGGTCTGCGGCGGCGAGAGCTTGCCGCACTCACGCGCTCGACACTCTCGCCGGTGAGGGCCGCGGCGAGTTCATCGCGGATGCGCGAGGATTCGGCTGGCGCGGCACCGAGCGTGGTGACCGCGAGCCGCACAGGACCGAGCCTCGCCTCGGCACCGAAGACGACGTCGCCGGAGTTGTGGTGGTCCGCTGCGTTAACGAGCGCCCCGGCTTGACGAGCGGCCTCTCGCACGCGTTCGTTGACTGCGGCGTTATCGGTAGCCGTGACTACGAGGAACCCGCCCTCGACGTCGGCATCCTCGAACTCGCGCTGCCGAAGTTCGATCTCGTCCCGATAGGCGAGACTCGCGAGCAGAGGCGTGATCCCGGGTGCGGTCACGCGTACGGTAGCGCCGGCCGCGAGGAGCCGCACGACGCGCCGCTCGGCCACTAAGCCCCCGCCAACGACCACCGCGAGCCTTCCGCCTAACTCGACGAACAGCGGCAAGTGGGAAGCGGCTCGTTTGTATCTCGGTTCGTCCACGGCTCTAGCTTGCCCCAGCTCCGGGCAGACCGCAACCTAGCTCCTCGTAGAGCGCCTCCGTGATGACAGGGTCGTCGCCGCAGACCGGACAGCCCGGGTCACGCGGCATCTCGAACGTGCGCATGTCCATCGATAGCACATCGACGAAGAGCGCCCGGCCTACAAGGGTGTCAGCTCCGATCAGCAGCTTGAGCGCTTCGGCCGCCTGAAGCGATCCCATCACGCCCGCCACCGGACCCAATATCCCCGCTTGCGAGCAGCTCGGCACGGATCCGGGTTCCGGTTGAGCCGGGAAGAGACAGCGATAGCAGGGGCCACTGCCTGGCAACACGGTCAGGAGCTGTCCATGGAACCGCAGGATCGCAGCCTCCACGAGCGACTTTCTCGCCAGCACGCACGCATCGTTGACGAGGTAACGCGTCGCGAAGTTGTCGCTGCCGTCAAGCACGACATCCGCGTCGGCGATAAGCGAGCCGATGTTCTCGGCGTTGACGCGCTCGGGAATGGCGGTGACATCGATGCCGGGGTTGATCGCCAGCATCGTCTCTGCTGCGGAGACCGCCTTGTTCACGCCCAGGTCAGCCGTCGTGTGCGCGATCTGACGCTGGAGGTTCGTCTCGTCGACCACGTCACCGTCGATGACTGTGATGTGGCCGACACCGGCAGCCGCAAGGTAGAGCAACGACGGCGAGCCGAGGCCGCCAGCGCCGATCACGACCGCGTGCGAGGCGAGCAGCTTCTCCTGTCCGGCCCCACCGACCTCGGGTACTATGATCTGCCGACCGTATCGGATGATGTCAGCTTCTGTGAGTGCCACTGATAGCGCCTTCCCGTTCGTGCGCCTGACGAGGCGCGGCGTTCTAAAGGTCGAAGTAGGAGGCGAGGCTCACGTAGCGCTCGCCAGTGTCCGGAAACAGGGTCACGACGTTGGAACCTTCGCCGAGGCGGTCCGCCACCGAGAAGGCCGCGAGCGAGGCGGCTCCAGAGCTCACGCCGACGAAAAGACCGTCTGTCCGCGCGAGGCGCCCGGCCTCGTTCCATGCTTCGAGGTCGTCGACAGTGATGATCTCGTCGAGCAGATCGCGATCCAAGACAGCGGGCACGAATCCTGCCCCGATGCCCTGTATCCGGTGAGGTCCCGCGTGGCCGCCGGACAGTACGGGCGAGGTCGTCGGCTCGACAGCGACGATGAGTGCTCGGGCCTGTGCGGTTCGGAACGCTCGTGCGACGCCGGTGATCGTCCCGCCGGTACCTACGCCCGCGACGAACGCGTCCGGTGCCGGTATCTCGGCGAGGATCTCAGGGCCGGTGGTGGCCTCGTGGATCGCCGGGTTCGCGGGATTATCGAACTGCCGCGGTATGAAGCCGTCCACGCTCTCCGCCACGGCTTCGGCCATGTGGATGGAGCCTGCCATCCCGCCGTCCGCAGGGGATAGCATCACCTCGGCACCGAGTCCCTGGATATAGGCGATACGCTCCGCGCTCATGCTCTCTGGTAAGACGAGTATGAGCCTGTAGCCGCGCACGGCGCATGCGATCGCCAGCCCGATGCCGGTGTTGCCCGATGTCGCCTCGACCACTGCGCCTCCAGCCGCGAGCACACCGCGCTTCTCGGCATCCTCGATGAGCGCAAGGGCGAGACGGTCCTTCACGCTGCCCCCGGGATTCGCAGACTCGATCTTCGCGAATACCGCCGCCTGTCCGGACCGAGTCGGTTTGAGGCGGACGAGCGGCGTGCGGCCCACCGTTGATAGTATGTCGGGCAGCGGGCTCAGAGCCGACCCCCAGCCAGATGCAGCATGATCTCGAGTTCGTCGCCGTCATCGAGCGTCAGGCCCTCGAGATCAGCCCTGCCAACCATCGACTTGTTGACCGCGACCGAGATGACCTCGGGCCGGATCTTGAGTTCGGCGAGTAGATCTAGCAGCGCCACCGGCGCAGCGGCCTCGCTCGGTTTTCCGTTGATGAATACCTTGATCGCCATGTCCATCATCCTTTCGTCGATTCGATATCGAACTCGGTCGCCACGCCCTCGGCGATGCGCCATGCGCGGACAGCCGGTGTTGCTTCAAGCGAGACGATCACGTAGAGACCGTCCGGGTCGTAGGCCTCGGCGATGTCGGTTGCCGAGGGACGGGCCGGTGAGGCCGGATGCGAGTGATAGGCGCCGATCGCCTCGAGTCCTGCGTCGCGGAAGTGCTGATAAGCGGCGAGCTGCTCGCCCGGGTCGATCGAGTAGTAGGTCTCGGACGCTGCTACGTTGGTGAGGGGGTAGGCCGCGACGACGATTCCATCCACGTCCGCAGCCAGGATGCCGCAAATCTCGAACGGCGCTCCGGCGCGGGCCTCGGTCATGAGCTGTTCAAGTACCGACACCCGGAACCGCACCGTCCCAGTCGCACCTGTGTCCGCCGCGCTGATCACGGCTGCCCCTTGCGCACCCGCAGCTCGAAGTGGCCCTCCTCGGCCTGCTTGAGCGAGACGACTTCGTTGCCGTCGTCAGCCAGGGAGCGCGGCACGTTCGCGACCGGCTCGCCACTGTCGAGCAACAGGCCGATCTCGGCGCCGGACTCGAGCGGCTCGATCGCGAGCTTCGCTTTGACGTAGTTGAGCGGGCACGCCACGCCCCGCAAGTCGATGGTCTCACTCATCTTGTCACCTCTCGTATGAACTCGTCGTGTCCGATGCGGTCCATGACATCGCGCAGGCGCTCGCCGCGGTTCCCGAGTCGCTGGTAAACATCGAGAGCGGCATATGCGAGGTCGACCGCACGGTCGTCATCTATGAAGCTCTCGGCGAGCACCCCTAGCCGCGGGCGGGAGCCGAAGCATCCTCCGATGTAGACCTGCCAGCCCAAGCGTTGAGCGCGGATCGCTCGCGTCGGGCACGAGGAGACGCACTTCCCGTCGAAGTCGCACCTCGTCGGATCGATGACCGGACGGCCATCGGCGTCAAGGGTGATGGCGCCGGGCCAACACACGGCCGCACAGACGCCGCAGGCGATGCAGTCGCCGTCGCGCTCGTCGAAAACCGGCTGGACCGAGCCCCGGAACCCAAGGTCGTTCTCTTGCGGCTTGGCGCACTGCGCCGAGCAGCCGGTCACTCCGATCTTGAACTTGTGTGGTAGGATCGAGGATCCGGCGAGCGCCTCGTCAAGCCGTTTGGCCAACCCGACGGTCTCGCTCAACCCGCGCTTGCACGTCGCCGAGCCCGGGCACACAACCGGCGCACGCACGCGGGGGCCACAGGCGGCAGTACTGAGACCGGCCTCACGCAGGGCTGCATGGATCGCGTCGAAGTCCTCGACACTCACTCCGCGGATCTCGACGCTCTGGCGCACGGTGAAGTGCACCTCGCCGTCGCCGAACTTCTCGGCGATCCCGGCTATCGCACGCAGCTGCTCGGGATCCGTGTCGCCAGCAAGGACCTTCACCCGCAGCGCAAAGCGGTCCGGTTGCTTCAGTTTGATGAACCCACCGCCCTTGAGTGTGGCTTCATCGATCTCCATGTCACTCTCCTTGCCATGTCGTTCATCAGATGGAGTAGTCCTCGAAAAAGACCCGCGTCTCGCGGGGACTTGCATACAATCGATCACCTGGCGAGACACCGAGGGCGTCATATGTCTCCCAGTCGATCTCAGCGAAGACCTGCCGCTTCTCGGTATCCTCGAGTTCTATCTTCACGCGAGGTCCTGCCGGGTTCACGTGTACGACCACTGCCGGGAAATGGGGGCGCTCCGGCCGCTCTATGTGAAGGTCGACGTCGTACGGCCTGAAGTATACGCGAGCGTTGGCCGAGGTGCCCGGGGCCACACCCGGCGCCTCCACCACAAGCGGACCCGCATTCGCAACACCGCCATGCACCCGACCATGGAAGACGTTCACATTGCCGAGAAACTCCATCACGAACTCATTCGCTGGATTCTTGAAGACCTCCTCGGGCGAACCGATCTGCTCGATACGCCCCGCGTTCATGACGACGATCCTGTCGGCCACCTCGAGAGCCTCCTCCTGGTCGTGAGTGACGAAGACGGTGGTGACGCCGATCTGGTCGTGAAGGCGACGCAACCAGCGGCGAAGCTCGAGGCGCACCTTTGCATCGAGTGCGCCGAACGGCTCGTCGAGCAAAAGCACCTCGGGTTGGGCAGCGAGCGCACGGGCCAGGGCAACCCGCTGGCGCTGACCTCCTGAAAGCTGCTCGGGCAAGCGCCCGGCGAGCCCCTCGAGACGGAAAAGCGCGATAAGCTCATCTACGCGCTCACGGACCTCGGCCTTCGGACACCGCTTGATGCGAAGCGCGAAGCCGATGTTGTCGGCGACCGTCATGTGCTTGAAGAGGGCGTAATGCTGGAACACGAAGCCGATTCCCCGGTCGCGCACGTCGATGGAGGTCATGTCGGCGCCATCGATGAGCACCGTTCCCGTGTCCGGCGCCTCAAGGCCGGCGATGGTGCGCAACAGCGTCGTCTTGCCGCTGCCCGAAGGCCCTAACAGTGCGAGAAGCGAGCCGTGCGGGACCTCGACTGACACATCCCTCAATGCTTGGAACGCCCCGAAGCGCTTGCTGACGCCTATCGCCTCGATGCTCATCGGTCACCTCCTTCCCTCTGAAGGGATCGCCGAGTCCTCCGCCAACCGGCGCTCCACCGCAGCCACAACGCCTTTCACGAACAGCGTGAGGGCGGCGGCCACCGCGAGCGGCACTGCAGCGGCGAAAGCCGCGACCGTCTCGTAGTTCGTATAGGCATGCTCTATGAAGAGCGGGAGCGTCTGCGTCTTGCCGATCAGGTTGCCCGAGACCACCAAGACCCCTCCGAACTCACCGAGTGCCCGCGCGACCGTGAGCACGATGCCGTAGAAGAGCGCCCATTTGAGGTTAGGCAGCACGACAAGGAAGAAGGTCTGCATGCGCGACGCACCGAGGGTGGCCGCAGCGTTCTCCTCGTTCTCGCCTGTCTCTTCGAGCACGGAGATCACTTCCTTGGCGACGAACGGCAACGTCACGAAGATGGTGGCGAGTACTATCGCAGGCAACGCGAAAACCACCTTGATGTCGGCGGATTCGAGCAGCGTGCCGAACCACCCGCGCCGCCCGTACAGTAACAGGATCATGAGACCGGCGATGACAGGCGGAACTACGATCGACAGATCGAGCAGCATCGACACGAGGCGACGACCCGGCAGCTTGGTGCGCGCGACCGTCCAGCCCGCGGTCAGTCCGAAGAGCAGATTCACCACGAGAGCGCCCAGCACAGCGAGAAGCGTGAGCCACTTCGCGTGCAGCAGGTCCGGGCGGCCGAACGTCTCGACGAATGCCTGCCATCCTTCCGAGAAGGCCGTGGTGAACAAGATCGCGATCGGCAGGGCCAGCGCGGCGAGGAGCCACGTGATCGCAAGCCCGATGAGCACTCGGCGGACCAGCGAAGGCGATCCGCGAACGGTTTGCGCGTCAGCCATGAGAGCCAGCCTTCCTCGACTGCAGGAACGCGACGACTGCAAGCGTCACGAGCGAGCCGACGAGCATCACCAGTGCGACCGCGGCGGCACCAGACTCGTCGTACTGTTCAAGCTTCTGGAAGATGAGCACGGGTCCGGTGAGCGTCTCGAAAGGGATGTTGCCGCTGATGACGATCACGGACCCGAACTCCCCAAGGGAGCGGGCAAAGCTGAGTGCGAACCCCGCAAGCAACGCGGGGCGTAGTGCGGGAAGGATGACGTGCGCAAAAGTCTGCAGCCGGGAGGCTCCGAGCGAAAGCGACGCCTCCTCGACCTCGGTGTCGAGGGCGAGGAGCACCGGTTGAACGCTGCGCACGACCAGGGGAATGGTCACGAACGTCATCGCTATGAGCACACCCCAGACCGTGAAAGACGCCTGCAGGTTCAGCCAAGCGAGCGATCCGGCCGCAAGCCCAAGCTTTCCCTCGAGCGTCGTCCCGAGCGTGCCGAGCCACCCGGTCGGCCCGAACTGATGCGCCAGTGTCACACCGGCCACAGCGGTTGGGAGCGCGAACGGAAGGTCGACCGCGGCGTCGGCGATGCCGCGTCCCCAGAAGCTGTAGCGCACGAGCACCCAAGCAAGCAGCAGCCCCATCACCGTGTTGATGCCCGCGGTCAGCAGCGAGCCGCCGAACGATAGGCCGAGCGCGGCTAGCGCCACAGGCTCGCTTACTTCTGCGATGATGCCGGAGAGCCCGAGCCCGCTGCTCGTCGCCATAAGTGCGGCGAACGGCAAGACCACAAGCACCCCGATCATCGCCGCAGTCACACCCCACGCCAGGGACCCGTCGGGCAACATGCGCCTACGACGGACCGGCATGACGGACGCTATGTCCGCGCTGTCGGCCACCTTGGCGCCCTCGGGTGTGAGGCCGAGCTTCAACGTTACCTATCCCCCCGGATCCTCTGCTGGATCTGGTCGTAAAGCGCACCGTCGACGAAGAACTTCGTGTCCGCCTCGGCCCAGCCGCCGAAGTCGTCGATGGTGTACTGCTTCCCACTCGGTGCGAAGTACACATCCGCATATTCGGCGAGCACTCCTTCGTCGACCGGGCGCAATCCTGCCTCGGCGAACGCCCTCTGCGCCTCGGGTGTGAAGAGGAAGTCGACGAAAGCCCTGGCGACCTCCTCGTTGCCCTTCGCCTTGGCATTGGCGTCAACGACGGCTACGGCTGTCTCGGCAAGGACAGTGTTCGCCGGGTACACGATGTCGAGCTCCTCGCCCTCGGCTTTGGCCAAGAGGGCTTCGCTCTCCCACATGATCACGGCGTCGCCGATCCTCTGCTGCAGGAAGGTGTTCGTGGCATCGCGGGCGTTAGGAGCGAGCACCTTGGTGTTGCCGAAGATCCCGGCGAGAAGATCCATGGCGGCCTCTTCCGTGCCGCCAGTCTGTGTGATCGAGCCCCATGCGCCGAGCACGTTCCAGCGCGCGCCGCCGCTCGTCTTCGGATCCGGCGTCACGATTGCGACACCTTCGCCCGCTAATGCGTTCCAGTCATCAAGACCCTCTGGATTGCCGGGACGCACACCGAGCACTATGAGACTGGTTGACGGGATCGCGTCGCGGGGCGCCCTGTCCTGCCAACCGGCCTCAATGAGCCCGGCTTCTTCGATCCTGCGAACATCCGGCTCCATCGCCAGGTGCACCACATCGGCCTCAAGCCCGTCGATGACCGCGCGGGCCTGGCTAGCCGAACCGCCGAAGGACTCTACGAATTGCACGTCCTCTCCGGTCTTGTCCTTCCAGTAGCTCTGGAACAGCGGGATGACCTCGGCGTACGCCTCCTCTGTGACCGCGAACGACACGATCGTCAGCTCTCGCGTCGTCACCTGCTCCTCAGTCTGCCTCGAGCAACCCGCCATGAGCCCCGCCACTATCGCGAGAGCCGCCACGAGAGTGGCGGCCACAACCCTTCTCGTGCCGGTTGGATCGCCGTTCTTCATCTGACCCTCCTGTCTGATGTCTTCCACATCCACGTTCCCGTGTCCGGGTGACCACATCATACGACGACGACAGGCGATTTTTGCGCACTAAACCCATGCGTTTTGTGGGAATCAGTGACGCTTGTCGGCTTAGATCCAATATTCGGGCGCCGCGCCGACAGCGGCGAGGCCACGCAGGATCGCTGTGACCGCGGCGCCGAGATCGGCGCCTGGAGCCAGCGTGATGTCCGCATCGAGCGAGTCGGCGTTCGGGAGGGTCGAAACGACGAGCAGCGAGCTAGGTGCGTTCAGCACTCTGAGCCGCTCGAGATCCTCTGCATCCATGCCATCGAGCGCAGTGACGAAGATCGTCCCCGCATCCGTCATCAAGCGCGACAGTTCGCCGAGGCGCCGCAGGTGTTCCTCTCGCTCGATGACATCGCCATGGAGTGGGTCGAACCCCGCGAGCTTCTCGGAGAGCAGCAGCATGTACACATGGGCGCCGGCCTCGAACAGCCTGCGCTCGAGTGCACGGGCGACTGGTCTGGCGGGTGCCTCGGGCGAGCCGACGATGACGACTGCCTTGCCCTCGTGGCCGTAACGCTCCTCGCGCTCCTCGCGGGCGACCTCTCCGCGTTCCCACGCTGCCTCACGCTCTCTCGCGTGGCGCTCGAGCATCGACTCGTCTCCAGTCAATCCTTCGAGCACCGTGCCGAAGCCCGCGATGTCGTAGTTGTCGACGATCACGAAACGCGACGTGGGCTCGAGCAGGCCAGCTGGATCGAACGCAACGGGTCGCGCGAACTCGAGGACGACCTCTCCTATCGCATGACGCTCCAGTGTCGTCGTCGCCTGACTCTCGACCAGGTCTGATGCGTCGATGGAACAACGCAATTCGACGAGCTCGGCAGGAACCTTTGCCGCTCCGAGCTTGAACAAATAGTTCTTGCCGGGAACGAGGGGCGCGTGCCCGAGCCAGAGTACGTTCGCACGGACACGCCGCGCAACAGACGGTGCCGGATCGTCGGCACGAGTCATCAGCTCCCCGCGGCGAACGTAGACTTGTGTCTCCAGCGTGATTCCGGAGGCTAGATCCGGGGTCAGCCTGGCTGGAGGTGCCGTCAGTGCCTCGATGGTGGCGACCCGCGAGCGCTTGGCCGACGGCCAGAAGACGACCTCCTCTCCCAGTGCGAGCCTGCCGGTCTCAACGGTGCCCGCCACGATCCGCCGGTCATCTCCGGCCGCGGTGAACTTGTAGACATCCTGAACCGGCATGCGGAACGGCAATTCGCTGCGCTCGTCTGCCGTCTGGAACGCATCGATCTGCTCGAGCACCGTCGGACCCTCGTACCATGGCATCTCAGTCCCCTTCTCGGCGATGTTCACGCCAGCGCGGGCTGCCACAGGGATGAAGCCGATCGGGGTCACGTTGAACCTGCCGAGAAACTCGCGGTACTCCGCGACGATACGCTCGAACACCGTTTCGTCATAGGCGACCAGATCCATCTTGTTCACGACGACTGCGATCTGGCCGATACCGAGCATCGAGAGGATGTAGCCGTGGCGGCGCGAGTTCTCCTGGATGCCCTCTTGGGCGTCGATGAGGAGCAGCGCGGCTTGAGCACGCGCGGCCCCGGTCACCATGTTCTTGACAAACTCGATATGACCGGGCGCATCATGGATGACGAAGTCACGAGCAGGCGTGCGGAAGAAGCAGCGAGCTGTGTCTATCGTGATGCCCTGGGCGCGCTCGTCCTTGAGCGCGTCGAGCAGGAATGCGTACTCGAACGGCCGCGCGTTACGCTCGCACATCGCGCGCACCTGCTCGAGCTTGCCCTCTGGCAGCGATCCCGTGTCTGCCATAAGGCGGCCGATAAGGGTGGACTTACCGTGGTCGACATGACCGACGACCACCATGTCGAGGCGATCGCGAGAAGGCGGCGTAGGCGTCACGCGGCGGTCGAGCATCACATGTACCCCTCTCGGCGCAACGTCTCGAGTCCGCCTTCGTCGTCGGCGTCCTGGGCACGCCCGCTTCTCTCGGCTATGTTGCTGAACTTGCCGGTACGCAGTTCCGTGACGATGTCGCTTACCGTCGCCGCCGTGGACTCGACGGGGCTCGTGCATGGCCAGCACCCGAGCGAGCGGTGACGGACCCCCGTGCCCTGGTCGAAGTAGAGGCTGGTGACCAGGATATCCTCGCGCTCGATGTACTCCCAGATGTTGAGCTCGGTCCAGTCGAGCAGCGGGTGGACGCGCACATGCGTGCCCGGTGCGAACTCCGTCTTGTAGTAACGCCAGAGCTCGGGCGGCTGGTCGTCGACGTTCCAGTCGTTCTCGGCGTCACGAGGCGAGAAATAGCGCTCCTTCGATCTGCTGCCCTCCTCGTCCGCCCGCGCACCGACTATGACGCCAGTGTAGGGCTCACGGTCTGAATCGACCACGAACTCGCCGGTGACGAGGTCGAGCCGCTCACGGTCCCACTCACCGGACAACGTGCGGTGCAGGGCCTCGGTCTTGAGCTTGCGGCAGCAGGCGATGCGGTCGATGGTGCCGTCCGGGAACGTCTGCTTGGCGGCGAGCGCCTCGCGGTTCTGTCCCACCACCAGCGTGAGACCCAACTCCAACACGAGTCGATTCCGGTACTCGATCAGCTCCGGGATCTCGTAATGCGTGTCGATATGGACGAGCGGGAAGGGAACGTGCCCGAAGAAAGCCTTGCGGGCTAGGTGTAGCAGAACGGTGCTGTCCTTGCCGATCGACCAGAGGAAGCAGAGTTTGCCGAGCTCGACGTAGGCCTCGCGCAACAGGTGGATGCTCTTGGATTCGAGAAGATCGAGGTGGTCGTTCACGATGCCCCCTCGCTCGCATCATGGGCCTCCTTTGCTCCGCACGCATGCAGACCGCACTCTTTGTGCTCGGGCGACTCCCACCACCACCGGCCGTCACGCACGTCTTCGCCGGGGAACGTCGCTCGCGTACAGGGCGCGCAGCCGATGCTTCGGAAACCGCGGGCATGGAGCGCACTGACAGGAACATCGTGCGCGCGGATGTAGGTCCACACGTCTTCCTCGGTCCACGAGGCAAGCGGAGCGATGCGCAGCAGGCCGTTCGTTTCATCCCAAGAGAGGACTTCGAGGGCCTCTCTGGTTGGCGACTGACCCGCTCTAAGCCCGGTGATCCATGCATCCATGTCGGCGAGGGCGCGCTTGAGTGGCCGTACCTTGCGGACATCGCAGCAGAGTTTGCGAGCGGCAACGCTGTCGCGGAACAGATCGACACCGTGCGCTCGGACCATCTCCTCGACATCGGAAGTGTCTGGGAACATGACCTCGATAGGCATACCGTAACGCTCGACGGACTCGCGGATGACATCGTAGGTCTCAGGGAAGAGGCGTCCCGTGTCGAGCGTGAACACCCTGGGTCCAGGCTCGATGGAAGCCGCCATATGGAGCAAGACCTGGTCTTCAGGGCCCAGGGAGGACGCTATAGCGACCCTGTCGCCATACCGGTCCTGCGCCCACTGGAGTACTTCGGCAGGAGGCAGTGAGCGTACCTGGCTGCCGAGTTCCGTGATGTCTGTCGCGGGCATGCGCTGCTCCGTCTTGTCGAATACGCACTATCACAGTGCGTATTCTCAGTCGTCATTCGTGCAGATAAGCAAGCCTAAAACAGACATCAAGATAAATCAAGGGATGATTCGGCACTAATACGATGCGCAAGCGGGTCCATGCATCACCGGGATGCCCCTCTCGGCGAGGTACTCCTTGACTTGCCCGACCGAGAACGTCCTGAAGTGGAAGACCGAGGCCGCCAGAAGCGCGGTCGCCTTGCCTTCGGTCACGCCCTCGTAGAAGTGCTCGAGCGTCCCCGCGCCACCTGAGGCGATCACGGGCAGCGCCACTGTCTCGGCGATCGAGCGCGTGAACGGGAGGTCATAGCCGGCCAGCGTCCCGTCGCCGTCCATGCTCGTCGGCAGGATCCCGCCCGCGCCCAACTCCTCGCATCTGCGCGCCCACTGCACGCAGTCGATGCCGGTCGGCTTCTGCCCGCCGCTCACGACGACCTCGAAGCCCGAGGGCATCTCGGCGTTGCGCCTTCCGTCGATCGCGACGATCACCCGCGCGCTTCCGAACCGCTCGGCGGCCTCGCTCACGAACTCAGGCCGGGCAACCGCGGCGCTGTTCATCGAGACCTTCGCTGCTCCTGCCGAGAAGAGCGCGTCGATGTCGGCGATCTCGTTGATGCCGCCGCCCACGATGAGCGGCGTGTCGCCCAGTACCTCGGCGACTGCGCGTACCCATGCGATCCGCGTCTTGCGGCCCTCCAGCGTGGCGGCGATGTCGAGCATCGCGACCTCGTCGGCGCCGGCCTCGCGGTAGAAGGCTGCGTTCTCGACGGGGTCGCCCGCGTCACGTAGCTCCACGAAGTGCACGCCCTTGACGACGCGCCCGTCCTTCATGTCCAGACACGGGATGATCTTCACTGGTTCCATCGAAAACCTTTCTCGTTTTAGGATCTGCCGGGATCAGAACTCGCAAGCGGCAAGCCGCTCGAAAAGCACATCTGTGCGTGTCAGGAACGCGCGTGGGTCGAATATCATGTCCAAGTGGCTGGCACTAAGTCCGCACGCCGGGTCAGCCTCAAGCGCCTGACGCAGGTCAGGTCCAGTGCGCGCCTGCTGGATGTCCTCCCAGACGAGCATCGTATTGCGCTGGACGACATCGTAAGCGTCCTCGCGCGAAAGTCCCGAGTCGACCAGCCCCAGAAGCACACGGCTCGAGTAGATGAGCCCGCGCGTCGCCTCAAGGTTGGCCCGCATGCGCTCCGGATAGAGCACGAGCCCGTCGAGGACCCACTCCAGCTTCGCCAGCAGGTAGTCCAAGGCGATCGTCGAATCCGCCAGCACCACCCGCTCGGCGCTCGAATGCGAGATATCGCGCTCGTGCCACAGCGCCACGTTGTCGAAGCCGACCTGCGCGTTGGCCTTCACGACGCGCGCGAGGCCGCAGATCCGCTCGGCGGTTATGGGGTTACGCTTGTGCGGCATCGCCGAGGAGCCCTTCTGGCCTCTCGCGAACGGCTCCTCCGCCTCCAGCGTGTCGGTGCGCTGGAGTGCACGGACCTCGGTCGCGATCTCCTCGGCGGTGGCGGCCACGGTGGCGAGCACCGCGAGCAGCTGCGCATGACGGTCGCGCGGGATGACCTGCGTCGATAGCGGCTCCGGCGTCAGGCCGAGTCGCTCGCACACGTAGGCCTCGACGAACGGGTCGATGTTGCTGTAGCTGCCGACCGCGCCTGAGATCGCGCCGCTGGCCACGACCTCGCGGGTGCGGACCAGCCGCTCTTCGGCGCGCTTCATCGCCCACGCCCAGCGGCCGAACTTCATCCCCATGGTCATGGGCTCGGCGTGTATGCCATGCGTGCGGCCGGCGCAGAGCATCTCTCGGGTCTCGAAAGCGCGGCGCTTGCAGACCGCGCCGATACGCCGAACGTCGTCGATGAGGATGTCGACCGCCTGCGTCATCTGGTAGCACAGCGCGGTATCCCCCAGATCCGAGGAGGTCATGCCGTAATGCACCCACCGGCTGGGCTTCGGGCTCGCTTCGGGGATGCCCGCGTCGATGTTCTCGGCGAGGTTGGTGAGGAAGGCGATGACGTCGTGGTTGGTCTCGCGCTCGATCTCGTCGATGCGAGCGATGTCGAATGCCGAAGTGGCGCGGATGTGGGCGGCCTCCTCGGCGGTGATGCCGATCTGCCCGAGTTCGGCTTGCGCCTCGCAGGCGAGGAGCTCGATCTCCTGCCATATCTTGAACTTGTTCTCCGGCGCCCATATCCCGGCCATCTGCGGGCGTGAATAACGAGGGATCATGCGTGTGTCACCTTCCGGGTCTCGCGTCGGTCCGCTGGCGGCTAACCGCCTGCCGCGTCCCCATTATGGCGCAGCTCGGCCCGCGGGTCACGCGCGGCTACCGCCCCCGTCTGCTCGCGCGCCACTTGAACAGCAGCCCCATCGCGAGGAGGACCCCAAGCGTCATCGCGACACCCGCTGCACCGGCGACACTGGTCTCCTCGCTGACGGCGGGCCACTGCGCGGCGCCGACCGCCTCCGCAGGGCCCACGCCCAGCGGCCGAACTTCATCCCCATGGTCATGGGCTCGGCGTGTATGCCATGCGTGCGGCCGGCGCAGAGCATCTCTCGGGTCTCGAAAGCGCGGCGCTTGCAGACCGCGCCGATACGCCGAACGTCGTCGATGAGGATGTCGACCGCCTGCGTCATCTGGTAGCACAGCGCGGTATCCCCCAGATCCGAGGAGGTCATGCCGTAATGCACCCACCGGCTGGGCTTCGGGCTCGCTTCGGGGATGCCCGCGTCGATGTTCTCGGCGAGGTTGGTGAGGAAGGCGATGACGTCGTGGTTGGTCTCGCGCTCGATCTCGTCGATGCGAGCGATGTCGAATGCCGAAGTGGCGCGGATGTGGGCGGCCTCCTCGGCGGTGATGCCGATCTGCCCGAGTTCGGCTTGCGCCTCGCAGGCGAGGAGCTCGATCTCCTGCCATATCTTGAACTTGTTCTCCGGCGCCCATATCCCGGCCATCTGCGGGCGTGAATAACGAGGGATCATGCGTGTGTCACCTTCCGGGTCTCGCGTCGGTCCGCTGGCGGCTAACCGCCTGCCGCGTCCCCATTATGGCGCAGCTCGGCCCGCGGGTCACGCGCGGCTACCGCCCCCGTCTGCTCGCGCGCCACTTGAACAGCAGCCCCATCGCGAGGAGGACCCCAAGCGTCATCGCGACACCCGCTGCACCGGCGACACTGGTCTCCTCGCTGACGGCGGGCCACTGCGCGGCGCCGACCGCCTCCGCAGGCGCGTCAGGCGAGGGACGGAAGCCGTAGCCGGGAAGGAACGCCAGCCGCTCCTGCACCTCGCCGACCGCCTCGTGTAGTGGGGTCGATGCGCCGCGTATCTCGGCGGTTCCGGCTACGCGCTCCATCGACCAGTCGAGCCCGTCCGGACTTGCCGAGGCGAACCACGCCACCATCGACGCCCCGAGAACCGCCGCGGTCAGGAGTCCGACGGCAACGCGCCTCGTCCTCGGCGGTTCGATCCCGGCGCGTCTGGCGCCCGAAGCGATCAGCTCGGGTTGCGCCTTGAGGATGAACGCCAGTATCCCAGCGGTCACAAGCCCTTCGATGATCCCGATGGGCAGGTGGATCGGCAGCATCATCGCGAGGAATGCGGTAAAGGGCAGCTCTGTGACGCCGGAAAGCGCCGTCTGCGCCACCACGCCGAACGCGCCTAGCTGCAATCCGACGACCGCGCCCAGCAAGCCGCCGATGAAGAGCCTTCGGACCGTCGGGTCATCCCCCACAATGCGGCGATAGATGAGTGCGTAACCGATGAAAGCGGGGAAGAACCCGAGGTTGAAGATGTTCGCGCCTAAGGCGAGCAGCCCGCCATCGGCGAAGAAGAGCCCCTGGATCACGAGTATCGAGACCATGACGAGGAACGCCGCGTGCGGTCCGAGCAGGGCTGCAAGCAGCAAACCGCCGCCCAGGTGCCCGCTCGACCCGGTTCCCGGGATCGTGAAGTTCAGCATCTGCGCCGAGAAGACCAGCGCACCCGCGACGCCCATGAGCGGTACGATCCGCTCGTCCATGTCCTCCCGCACGCGTTTTATGCACCAGGCCGCCGTGCCCGCAGTCGCCGCGAGCATCACCCCGGCCACCGGTGGTGAGAGTAGAGCGTCCGCCATGTGCATATCGTGCCTCCTTGATCGACTGCCGGATCGACCGGTCCGAATGTGACGCGCCATCCGATTTGTGCTACTGTTCCCAAAAACGTGTTACCCTGCATCAGCCAGATTATTCGCCCGGGCGCGCACCGTCAAGCGTCAAATGCGTCAGAAGGAGGTAGGCCGTGTCACAGATCGTCAGATTCGGCATCTCGGCAGATGAGAGCCTGCTCGCCCGGTTCGACACACTGATCGCTGAGAAGGGCTACTCGAACCGCTCCGAGGCGATCCGCGACCTCATCCGCAACGCCTTGGTCGAAGAGGAGTGGCGCGATGACCAGGCGCTGGCCGTGGGTACGGTCACCTTGGTCTACGACCATCATTCGGCAGACCTCGCCGAGAAGCTCACCGAGCACCAGCACGACCACCACGACGCGATCATCTCCTCGCTGCACGTCCACCTCGATGCCCACCACTGCCTCGAGGTCGTGATCTTGCGCGGCAAGGTCGAGAAGATTGGGCGTATCGCAAGCGAGCTTATCGGCACTAAAGGCGTGAAGCACGGCAAATTCGTCGCAACAACCACCGGCGAAGGAATCTCGTAAGGGGAACTCGCAGCACATGCCATCGATTCAGGAAGGAATCTACGACCTCGGGCGGCTCGATCAGCTCGCTTACCGGGACACGGCAGTGCATCGCCTCGATCCGCGTGCGAAAGTGGTGACCACGTTTGTTTTCCTAGTGTGCGTGATCTCCTTCCCGCCGCACGCCGTGGCACCGATGCTTCCGTTCCTGATCTACCCGATGTACCTGACGCTCGAGGGCGGCCTGCCCGTGCGCTTCCTGATGCGGAAGCTCGTCGCGGTCGCGCCGTTTGCGCTCCTGGTCGGCATCTTCAACCCGTTCTTCGACCGCGAGATCGTGCTTTTCCTGGGCGAGATCGGCATCTCGGGCGGGTGGGTCTCGTTCACCTCGATCATGCTGCGCTTCTTCCTGACGACCTTCGCGGCGCTGGCGCTGATCGCCACGACGAGCTTCCACAGCGTGTGCATGGCGCTCGAGCGGCTCGGCGTCCCTGACGTGCTCGCGACGCAGATGCTGCTTCTGTACCGCTACATCTTCGTCCTCGGCGACCAGGTCATGCGCATGGCGCGCGCTCGCTCGCTGCGCTCCCACGGAGCTCGCGGGATGGGCCTCGCGGTCTACGTGAACATGCTCGGCCACCTGCTGCTCCGCACACACGCCCGTGCGCAGCGGATCTACCAGGCGATGCTGGCCCGCGGGTTCGACGGGCACGTGCGGGCCAACGTCGACCTGCGCCTCTCGATCCGCGATGTCGGCCATGTGCTCGGCTGGTCGGCCGCTTTTCTCACCTTCAGGCTGATCGACGTGCCGCTCTACATCGGCCGTCTGATGACGGGAGCACTATCATGAGCCACCACAGCATCGAAGCGACCGGTCTGTCCTTCGTCTACCCCGACGGCACGCGCGCGCTCGACGACGTCTCGTTCCGACTGGGCCACGGCGAGTCGGTGGCGATCGTAGGAGCCAACGGCGCCGGCAAGTCCACACTGCTCCTGCAGCTCACCGGCTTCCTGCGCCCCACGGGGGGCCAGGTGCGCATCGGCGAAGTGCCCATCATGCGCGAGACGCTCGCCGACATCCGCAAAGCGATCGGAGTCGTCTTCCAGGACCCCGACGACCAGCTCTTCATGCCCACGGTCTACGAGGACGTCGCGTTCGGCCCCGTGAACCACCGCTTACCTGCCGAGGAGGTCGCATCGCGTGTCACCGAAGCGCTCGCGAGAGTCGGCGCGACGCACCTCGCCGACAGGCCGCCCTACAGGCTCTCCGGCGGCGAGAAGCGAGCGGTGGCGATCGCCTCGGCGTTGGCGCTTTGCCCCAACATCCTGATCATGGACGAGCCCTCCTCCAACCTCGACCCCAAGGCGCGTCGCAGGCTCATTGAGCTTTTGGCCGGATTCGAGCACACCAAGATCGTGGCGACGCACGACCTCGACCTGGCGCTGGAGCTATGCGAGCGGACGATCGTCATGAGTGCAGGCACAGTCACCGCCGATGGGCCGACCCGGACGATCTTCGGCGATGACGCTCTGCTGGAAGCGAGCGGTCTCGAGAAGCCGCTGGGCATGCAGGGCTGTCCTGTGTGCGGGGGCGCGTGAGGCTGCCTCAATCAGAAGATTCCGCCAGGCGTTCTCTGTTCGAGTAGCCCGGACTGTATGACCTCGCGGAAGGTATCGACCGGGATAGTGGTGTCCCAGTTGCCTGTCAGCTCGGCAGTCGCCCAGATCGCGAACCAGACGCCGGCCACCGCAAGCGGCCATATCCACACAGGGAAGCGCCAGCGCCGCGCAACGCGTGGTGTGATGCAGTCGTCAACCGGGCAGACCCTCACGCAATCCATGCACCCGTCGCACTCGACAGCGCGCACATCGCGGGCGGTATGGACGTCGACGAACGCGTGACATGCGCGGGAGCACTTTCGGCAGTCCACGCACTTGGTCTCATCGCGCACCACGGTACACACCGAAGCGAGGCCGAATACGCTGTACAGCCCGCCGAGCGGACAGAGCCAGCGGCACCACACCGGCCCGAGCAACATCGAGACGGTAAACGCCAGCAGTGCGATCACGATGAAGGCTGGTTCGAAGAAGCCTTCGACGATTTTGATGTCAGCGACCCACATGTACGGCAGCTCGCGAAACCAGAGCGCTTCTTCCACAGAGACCATCGTCAGCCAACCGAAGAACAGCGCTGTGAGCAAGTACCGAAAGCCGATCGCCGAACGGTCGGCCCAGCGAGGGGGACGAAAGTTGCCTCGTCCCATGACTTTGCGCCCCAGCGCCGAGGCGAACTCCCAGAGAGTCCCGACGGGGCACACCCAGCCACAGAACCCGCGCTTGAGCAGGATTGAAAGGACGATGGCTCCGATGATGATCACGAGTCCGGCGGGCAGAAGCGTGTCCCATCCACCGCCTTTAAGCCACGCGATGAAGCTGGTGAAGTGCCCGATGGGTAGGATTCCCGCAACCGCTTCCGGCCGAGGCACGAACTCACCATATCCGCGAGCCCACTGGGTGAAGCGCAGCAATTGCCAACAGAGCCACACGAAGATGAAGAAGAATATCCCTTTGATGAACCATCGACTGGACACTACCTGGCGAGCATAGGCGAGCACGTTCAAGTGGCAGGACCTTTCAGTGAATAAGGGCTGGCGGAATCAGTGAGGCGGCGCGAGTCACACGCCGAAACCTACGAGGGATGGTACCACACTTCTCGGTGGTTGGAGCGGAGGAATGATGGGTGGCCAACTGGGCTTTGCTACGGCACTCCTGCTGTCGTTCTGGCAGCGCTTACCACCGCAGGGGATACCACGCGGACGCCGAAACTACGGGGTTTCGGCTGAACAATGCTGCTTTCGGGATGAAGTTACTGGTCTGACCGTCCCTTCAGATGCTTCGTGAGGTCATGGAATACGATATCGTGTGGCAAAGATGTGTCGGTGAACCAAACCACATCTACTCCGTCCGGCAGGCGATTCGAGAACGCATGCCGTATCGAATCCAGCATCAAGTCCTTGCACATGAGTGCCAGGTCAGAGCTCTCAATCAGCAGCAAGGTCTTGAAGCCCTTCCCTCTATATGGCTCTAGCTTGGCCAACTTCTGGCTCAGTTGAGCTTGAAGCCTGCTAGGTAGCTTGTCGTCATCCGGCGGGGATCGCAAAAATATGAGCCTTGGGGGTCTATCGCTTTCCTTGTTTATATGAAGTCTAAACGGGATTCCCGGAATCGATTGGACAGTTGATTTCCCATCCGGCAATGCTTCCGCTTCCTTGAGAATCCACTCTCGAAGCATCCGATTGATCGCCCGCCAATCTTGGCCCTTGTCAACAGCTTCCCATTCAAAAGTGATTCGGAGTCTGGCTGTAAGCAACGGCGATAGCTCTGACTCCAGCTCTCCGACGACTTGCATGAACTGTGCCGAACGCATCCGCTGGTCTGGGACGGTGTCGATACTCGTATGCTCGATTGCAAATTGCCCGGCAATCGCATCGATATCCGGAGAGCGGCGGTTCTCCTTATCAGGCCAACGATTGACCACGAGGCCAGGATGAGTGCTCGACGCCAGGTGCTCAACAAATTGCTCGATGATATTTTGGTCAGTCACCAAGAGTCCTTTGCGGCCCGCCCAACGTTGATACGCATGTCCACGATACGCTACCCCCACACACTTCTCTGCTCAGACTACCCCGTCAACCGAGGGAGATGTAGTCGAAGAACCGTCTAAGGGGCCGAAAGAGTGACCCCTAATCGCCGTTCAATCCACCCACTCGAACTCGATTTGGACCGATCAGAATGTCATATCTGGGCATCCCGTCATCGTAGAAGAGACTTGTTACAGCAAAATCGCTGACGCTCTCGCCATACGTATTAGCAATGGTGCCCCTCCGGTACCAAAGAAGAGCCGACGAACCGGGGTCATTGACTAACATGGCCTCATTTAACGGACTGGGGTATTCCTCGGCCATGAACGGCGCATCCCCGAGCGTTTGGAAGAAGTGTCCCGCGTCGCTGGATGCCATGTGGACGCCAACGAAATTGTCGCTATGTGGGAGATGCAGTGTCTCCACGTACAGGGCCCAGTTCGCTCCGAACCATCCATTAAGCTGGTCAGGGCGGCCCCATTCATAGAAACGCGTCACACCAAGTTGCACCGGCGCCGTGAAGCCATTGTCTACGCCCGGCGTCTCGAAGCGCGGACGAAACTCGGCGTTCCTTACTGTCACTGCGAAAAAGAGTACCCTATCGTTAGAGTCGGTTATGGCCTGAACGTAACAGTTATCCCTAACAAAGATATGTTCGACAAAGGGGCCTTCGGCCGTCTTGTAAGTCGATCGTCCTAGCCGCGACTCGAAGTGAGTGATATCGACCCCTGGACGCAAATCACTAACAGCATGATTGTCCACGAGTCGAGAGATTGCCGGTGAATACGGCGATAGCCAGCCAATGATCACTGTGAACGACTGAGCAAGCACTACAAGACCGGTGATTATTGCGAACATAATCCCGACAATCCTGGCTATTCGCTGCCTCGGTCGGCCTCCGTTATTGGAAAAAGTCTGAGGCGAATCTGTCTTCATTAGGTGATTCCTCGGCCCGCTACATCAAATCAGTAATCATGCCCTCTGCCGTTGAACACTATCGGTGCAGATTCAGGCTGTCAATTGTCCTGCAGGACAAAACCACCCTGACGACACACCCCTCCTTGACATACCCCCGGGGGTATCGTAAAATGCGATGCAACAACCCGCACGCCGCCGAAGCAACCGCCTCGGCGAATCGAGAAAGCAGACTCCGAATGAACGACCAGATGAGCCGACGCGAGTTCCTTGCCCGCTTCGCAGCGGCTGGAGCGGCTGGCACCGCGACGCTGGCACTGCCAAAGGAAGCGTTCGCCATCGACGCTCCCCCCGTCGACGAAATCGGCACCTTCATCGACCTGAGCAAGTGTATCGGCTGCGGCCTGTGCACCAGCGCGTGCACGACCAAGAACTCCCCCCGCTTCCCCGAACCGGTCGAGAACATCCCCGACAACTGGCCCACCGGCACTCACGAGGACTGGTCCGACAAGCGCGATCTGACCGACCGGCTCACCCCGTACAACTGGTCGTTCATCGAGACCGTCGAAGTGGACGGCGAGCTCATTCACATCCCCCGCCGCTGCCTGCATTGCGACAACCCGCCCTGTGCGAACCTGTGTCCGTTCAGCGTAAAGAAGAAGCAGCCCAACGGCGCGGTCGTCATCAACGAGAACGGCTGCATGGGCGGCGCGAAATGCCGCGACGTCTGCCCATGGTCGATTCCGCAACGCCAAGCCGGCGTCGGCCTCTACATGAAGCTCGTACCAGGCCTGATGGGCGGCGGCGTGATGTACAAGTGCGACCTGTGCACCGATCTGCTCGAGCAGGGCGAGCCACCAGCGTGTGTCTCGGCATGTCAGACCGGAGCCCTGCAGTCCGGCCCCAAAGAGGAGATGCTCCGACTCGCCGAAGAACGCGCTGCCGAGATCAACGGATACACCTACGGGATTGCCGAGAACGGCGGGACCTCGACCTTCTACGTCTCGCCGGTGTCCTTCGAGCGCATCGACGAGGCGATCTCACAGCGCAAGGAGGCGCTCCCCGAAGCCATGCGCATCACGGTGCCCGGAATGGGGCCGAACGTCGAGAACTTCCTCGATACCGCTAACGGCATGGCTGCGGGCTACATCATCGCACCGATCGCAGGAGTGGCCGCCGCGGCTTGGGCCGCTTCGAAGGCCTGGAAAGGAGGCGCCGAATGAGCGCCCGCACAGTAACGTCCACTGCTCGCGCAGTAGCCTCCAGGGGCGACCGCATCGTGCGGCAGTCGGTTGAGAACCGGCTGGTGCACTGGCTTGTGGCGCTATCTACCTTCGCGCTGATCTTCTCGGGCTTCGGTCAGATGCCGATGTACGAGAGATACGGCCTCGCCGACCTCCCAGGCATGGCCTGGGCCGCCGACTACCACCTCACACTCTCGATCCACTACGTGGCCGGTATGGTGCTTGTCTTCGCAATGGTGCTGCACATCGTTTCGGCGATAGCCACGCGCAGATTCACCATCCTGCCCAGACGGGGCGACTTCAAGGAGTCCGCAAAAATCATCGCCGCGATGCTCGGCAGGGGCAAGGAGCCCGAGTCGCACAAGTACCTTGCCGAGCAGCGCCTCGCATACGCTTTCATCGGCGGGAATCTGCTGCTGGTCACCATCACCGGTGTGGTGAAGGTCATCAAGAACCTGCCCGCAGTCGACCTCGATCCGACGCTCATCTTCTGGACAACGATGCTGCACAATGTCTCGGCGATGCTCATAGTGATGGGAGTGATCGGTCACTTCGCGGCGTTCGCCATCAAGGCGAACCGCAAACTGCTGCCTGCGATGTTCAGCGGGACGGTGGATCGCAAGTATGCCGAGGAGCGGCATGGGCTCTGGTACCGCGAGGTGTATGGAGATGAGGGCCGGGGCTCGCAAGCGGAGTAGGCTTGGAGACTAGAAGCCAATCAAGGCAACAAAAAAGGGCGGCCCATGATGGCGCCGCCCTTTCGCATTCTCGTAACCTGCGGCAATTTGACTGATCCTTGACAAGTGATATTTTACAGAATACTATTCTTCAAAGATTGGGAGAAAGGCAGGCCCGCATGCCAGGCTCACTTGAACTTGGAAAAGAGGAACTCGAGAACAGACTGCGCGAATTCGATCGTACCGTCTATCTGCTATATCCGGGCCGAACCTTCAGGCTTGTTCTTGTAGGCGGCGGGGCGATGGTCCTGCTGGGATGCTTGAACCGCTCGACAGCTGATCTCGATGCACTCTCCTTTCCGCGCGAACTGGGAAGCTTGATGGCACAGTACGACATCAACTTTCGCGTCGCTGCCTACCTCGACCATTTCGCATACAACCTTGAAGACAGGCTCGTTGCACTGGATCTTGGGACGACGACCGTTGAATGTTACTCGGCCTCACTCGAGGACGTAGTAGCCTCTAAGCTTCATTCGCAACGAGATTCTGATGCGCAAGACGTCCGACGTCCTGAAGTCTTGAAGATGCTTGATTGGGGCCGCCTCGCCCAAATCGCCGACGAAATGCAAGACAGCACGATGAGTGATCGTCGCTACAAGGAGTTTCTCCAGAACTACCAGGAATTCCGGCAGGAGTGCGGGCCATGCGACCACTGACCTTCGAGGGATTCCTTCAGTCATATGTAAGGGCTCTTTCTGGCGAGAATACGCTCTCGCTGGACAGACTCGCTGCACTATCTCAGATCGAGTCTCGACTCGTCGAACCTCTGCTCCTGTGGGCTGCGGTCACGGGTCGTGCCGTGCGGCTCGGCAACAGGCTTGAGGGGCGACCGGAGCTGCAGCTGGAGCTCCAAGCACTCGCGCAGCTTCAGTCCGCAGGCCGCTTGATGGACGAACTCACCGCTCCTAGCTCCGCTTTGCGCCCTGAGTACACCAAGGTCTGGCATAGCTATGTGGTGAGGCGCGATGCTTCAGGTCGCGATAAGGATCTCCGCATGCAAGTCCGATGGAGGATCTTGGAGCTGGAATCGAAGAAGGGTGTGACCAGATACAGGATGGCGAAGGATCTTGGGTTGAACCCCGGGAACCTGCATGCATACCTGTCCCAAGGCGACCCTACGAAAATCTCGCTCGCCCGAGTTGCGGAACTGGTCAAGTACCTGGAAGTCGCCTAACCGCTACGTGGCACCGCCTGCTCACAAAAAAGGGCGGCCCATGATGGGGCCGCCCTTTCGCATTCTCCCTGCAGGACTTAGACGAGTCCCTGGTCCTTCATCGCCCCGGCCACCTTCAGGAAGCCGGCAATGTTCGCGCCGTTGACGTAGTTGCCCGGCGTCCCGTACTCCTCGGCGGCGTTGACGCACGACGAGTGGATGTTCTTCATGATGGTGTGCAGGCGAGCGTCGACCTCATCGCGCTCCCAGCTCATCCGCAGGCTGTTCTGGCTCATCTCCAGACCCGAGGTCGAAACACCGCCGGCATTGGCGGCCTTACCTGGCCCGTAAAGGATCCCCGCATCGACGAACTGCGCGACCGCCGAGGCATCGGAGGGCATGTTCGCGCCCTCGGCGACCACGAAGACTCCGTTGGCCAGCAGGTTGGCGGCGTCCTTACCGTTGACCTCGTTCTGCGTCGCGCACGGGAAGGCGCAGTCGGCCTTCACCGCCCACAGCGGGTTGTAGTCGAGCGCGGGATCGACCGGCGTGTAGACCGCGCCGGGGTACTTCTCGGCGTATTCGCTGATGCGGCCGCGGCGGACCTCCTTGAGGTCGGTGATGTATGCGAGCTTCTCGCGATCGATGCCGTCCTCGTCGTAGATGAACCCGCCCGAGTCCGACGCCGTGACGGCCTTACCGCCCAGGTCGAGGATCTTCTCGATGGCGAACTGCGCGACGTTGCCGCTGCCGGACACGAGGCAAGTCTTGCCCTCGAAGCTGTCTCCGCGGGTGGCGAGCATCTCCGCCGAGAAGTAGATGAGTCCGTAGCCGGTGGCCTCCGGACGGATTAGCGAGCCACCCCACGCCAGCTTCTTGCCGGTCAGCACACCGGTGAACTCGTTGCGCAAGCGCTTGTACTGTCCGAACATGTACCCGATCTCGCGGCCGCCCACGCCGATGTCGCCCGCCGGCACATCCGTGTCAGGGCCGACGTGGCGCGAAAGCTCGGTCATGAGGCTCTGGCAGAAGCGCATGACTTCGCCGTCGCTCTTGCCCTTGGGATCGAAATTCGCACCACCCTTGCCGCCGCCCATCGGCAGTGTGGTCAGCGCGTTCTTGAACACCTGCTCGAAGCCGAGGAACTTCAGGATCGAGAGGTTCACCGACGGATGGAAGCGCAGTCCGCCCTTGTACGGGCCGATGGCGCTGTTGAACTGCACCCTGTACCCGCGATTGACTTGGAAGTCGCCATTATCGTCCTGCCACGGTATCCGGAAGATGATGACCCGCTCCGGCTCGGCCATGCGCTCGATCATGCGCATCTTGCGGTACTCCGGGTGACGCTCGAGAACCATCGAGCACGACTCGACGACCTCCGTCACGGCCTGCATGAACTCAGGTTCACCTGGATTCTTGCTAGCTATCTCATCGATGATCTCGCGTGCGATGGCTGACATGCGATGCCTCCGTTTTCTGCCCGATTGCCCATGACCGGACTGTCCGTAGAGCGTCCTTGAAGATTCCGGAATGATACGGCAACGCTCTGCCGATGTGAAGGGAG